>JABMRW010000089.1 GCA_013202445.1 Deltaproteobacteria bacterium
CGATATAGGGGGGTGGTTCCTCCAGGGTCTTGAGCAGGGCATTGGAGGCACTATTACTGAGCATATGGACTTCATCGATGATATAGACCTTATAGCGGGCCTGGTTGGGGGCGTAGTTTACCTTCTCGCGCAGGCTGCGGATATCGTCAACTCCGGTGTTGGAGGCGGCATCGACCTCAATTACGTCCAGCGCCCGGCCTTCGGTTATGGCCCGGCACATATCGCAGTTATTGCACGGTTCGCCCTTGCCGTCGCTGAGGCAGTTGAGCGCCTTGGCCAGAATACGCCCGGTGCTGGTCTTGCCGGTTCCCCGGGGGCCGTAAAAGAGGTAAGCATGGGATACACGCCCGCTGCTGAGGGCGTTGCTTAATGTTTGAGTCACTTGAGCCTGACCGACTATTTCGGCTAGGGTTTGGGGGCGCCACTTGCGATAAAAGACCTGGGATGTCATATTCGCTCGCCCTTATTATACCCTAATATTGCCCTCTTGCCCAAGGGGTTTTAGCCTTAAATAAGCGCCGATTTTATTTATTGTATAAAAGTAGCCAGCTTTACCGGTTTGCACCAGTAAAGCTGGCTAGATTAGCTACTATTTAAATCTATAGCAGCGAGGGCAGGTCTTTTGATGCGTCTTCTATTTCCTTGAGTTTGCCCTCGAACTCGTCCCGTCTTCCCTTAAGCTCGTGGATAACGCCGCTGGCTTTGGTGTAGTAGCCCTTGACCTTGTCCACGGCATTAAGCTCGGATAGGAGCAGGGTGATGTCGATCAGGCTTTTCTCCCTGGGATAGTCGCCATTTCTTATCACCGCCTCCGGACTGATGGTCCTGAGGTAATCTCCCAGCTCCTTGACCAGGTCCATATTCATTTCTTTGGCTGGAGCCGAGACCAGGTAGATGGCCCTGCCCGAGTCGGCCGGATTGCACTTGAGCGACAGTTCGCTTAAGGCTTCATCCATGGCCTGGATTCCGCGGTGAGTTTCGGTGCTCTTCTTGATGAAGCTGTTGGATAGGAAGGAGAACCACTTGAAGGCGGGCACCGGTGCTTTGCCGTAGCCGATTACTGTCCAGCCGGCCAGACTCTGGATGATGTCACCGGCATCTACTATCTTGGCCCCGATGTGCTTGGGTTTTTTCTCCTCACCGGCACAGAGCAGGTTGTAGAACGGCTCGGCTATCAGGGCGTTAATCTTCATCAGGTTGTTCTTAAGTGAGAAGTCCTTCCTGACATACCTCTGGTTGTCAACCAGGAAAACGGCATCGACCGTAGGATACAGGGATTTGAGACAGGTGGCAACATTATAAACGGTTCTTTCCTCGGTTTCCTCTTCATGGGCGAAGGGGAGAACGGCCATGGCGTAGATGGGCTTGTCCAGATAGCGCTCTCTGAGCATCTGGGCGACTATGGGGATTGCCCCCGAGCCGGTACCGCCGGCGACCCCGGCGATGAGCAGGAAGGCATCGGTCTCGAAGAAGTGCCGCGCCGTCCTGATGGCGTCTACGACCTTGTCGCTGTCCTCTTTGGCCACTTCGGCGCCCAGCTCGTTTATCTTGCCGACGCCGTGGCCACCGGTCCTTCGACCTCCGATGAGGATTCGGTGCTGGTAATCACCGGGTATAATTCGTAGTCCGCTTAAGTCGGCGGCATCGGTGTTTACGGCGAAAGCGCCGGTAACTATCTCAATGCCGCGCTGACTGCGTGCCCGTTTATTTAGCTGGGCAAACTCGTCGGCGAGCCTACCGCCGCATTGCCCCAACCCCACAACCACTAATTTCATATTTCACCTCTAAGTTCAGAATACTGTTATTTTAGCATGTTATTTAGGCTTGTCAACATATCTAATCCAGTGTAGGGAGCTCGTCGCCGGTTTGATGCATTTCTTTCACTTGCTCCTGGGTTTCTTTGTCTATTTCCACCTGTTTGTCAAATAGCTCTATAGCGTGGCTGAATAGAGTCTCCACCCGACCTACCCTGGCTAATCCGGAAGCCAATAACGTTAGCGAGACTTCCTTGCCTCTTCGGGGGTAATCACCCATTCTGACTACTGCTTTAGGAGCTCGCTCTTGCAACAGAGTCGCCACCTCTTCAATGGCGCTCAGGGTAATAGTTCCTCTGGGGGCGGTGAGCAGGACCAGGATTCTCCTGGCCTCTGCCAGGTCAACCGATACCGACAGGTTGCTTATTGCCTTGTCTAAAGCTCCGGCTACGGAGCCGTGTTCCCTGGCTTCTTCCCGGAAGTGGGACTTGTTGAGGCGGCGGAAGGAGCCCAGTTGAATCTGCCCCCTGCCGATGGAGGTGATACCGTCCAGGGTCTGTTTGATATCCCCGGCATCCAGCACCTTGCTTCCCAAATATTTTAGCTTTTTCTCTTCACCGGCGCAGAAAAGGTCGTAGAAATTATTAACGAATTCCTGGTTTATCTGGTACAGATTTCGGGAGAAGCTGTTGTCCCGGCGGGCAAACCGTTCGTTATCCACCAGAAAGACGGCGTCAGCGTACTGGCTGACCGTTTTTAAACAGGTGGCGGTATTGGTCACGGCATAGGAGGTAAGCCCGTTTTCTTCGTAGCCGAAGGGGAGCACTATGGCGGCATAGACCGGCTTCTCTACCCTTTCCTTGAGTGACTTGACCACCCAGCCGATGGAGCCGGAGCCGGTGCCCCCGCCGCCGCTGGCTATGGCCAGAATGGCATCGGTTTCATGAAATTTTCTGGAGTCTATGATGTTATCGGTGATGGCCGAGTGGCTTTCCCGGATAATCTTGGCGGCATCGACATTCATTTTGCCCACGCCGTGGCCGAAGGTCCTCACCCCGCCGATGACAATCCGGTGGTGCCTGTCGGTGGGAATATGCTTGAAGCTGCCTAAATCGGCTTCATCGGTGTTAACGGCGAAGGCATCGGTTAGAATTTCAATCCGCCGGGTGAAGAGTGATTTGGCGTGAGCGTTGAGGGCATAAAATTGGTCGGCAATGTTGCAACCACACTGTCCAAAACCTACAACGACTATTTTCATCGTCCACCTCTTAACGGGGAATAATATTTTATTTTAGACTTGGTTAGCCTATATTGTCAATTATTACTTTGGTACTGCTACATACCTTTTCCCACCACATATTGGGCCAGGTCGGCCAGACGGCAACTGTAGCCCCATTCATTATCATACCACGAAAGCACCTTGACCATGTTGCCGGCGATGACCATGGTGCTCGGGGCGTCCACGATGGAGCTGGCCGGGTTGCCCTTGAAGTCCATGCTGACCAGCTCTTCCCGGCAGTACTCCAGTAGGCCTTTTAGATTTCCGGCGGCGGCTTTTTCAAAGGCCTGGTTGACCTGTTCCACGGTGACCTCTTTTTCCAGGTCGCAGACCAGGTCAACCACCGAGACGGTGGCCGTGGGCACCCGGAAGGCCAGCCCATGGAGTTTGCCCTTTAGCTCCGGTATGACCTGGGTTACCGCCCGGGCGGCGCCGGTGGTGGTGGGGACAATGTTGAGGGCGGCGGCGCGGGCGCGGCGGGGGTCTTTGTGGAAGGTGTCCAGCAGCTTCTGGTCGTTGGTATAGGCGTGTATGGTTGTCATCAAGCCTTTCTCAAAGCCGAAGCTCTGGTGCAGTACTTTAACCACCGGGGCGATACAGTTTGTGGTGCAGGAGGCGTTGGAGATAATATTATGCTTTTCGGGGTTATACTGGTCTTCGTTGACGCCGAGGACGATGGTGATGTCCTCGTTACGGGCCGGCGCCGAGATGAGCACCTTTTTGGCGCCTCCTTTAAGGTGCGCCGCCGCCTTTGTTGCGTCGGTGAAGAGGCCGGTCGATTCTATGACTACGTCGACCCCTAAATCCCGCCAGTTGATATTGGCCGGGTCGCGCTCCGCCAGCACCTTTACCGGTTTGCCGTCAACCATGATGCTGTCCTGGGCGGCTTTTACCTCGCCGGGGTAGGGGCCGTAGGTGCTGTCCCATTTAAGCAGGTGGGCGTTGATTTTGGCGTCAGCCAGGTCATTAACGGCGGCCACCTCCAGCTTGCCCTTATGGTACTGGTTAACCGCCCTTAAGGTCAGGCGGCCCACCCGCCCGAAGCCGTTAATGCCGATTTTAGTTGCCATGTCTATACCTCCTGGAGCGTTTTATTCCTTCGCCGACTGCGCTGGAGCATATCGAGGAAGGCTTCGACCCTGGTCTTAAGGTGATGAGTCAGGGAGAATTCGTCATTGCCTTCCAGTGTCAGGATGGGCAATTTTAACTTATTTCTAAAGATTATATCACCGATGCCGCGGTGGCAGAAGGCCTGGACGTAGTGGATGACGCCGTCCACGCGGCGCTTTTTAAGCTCGGCGGTGATGTCTTTAAGTCTATCATATATTGAATAGGGATATGTATAGTTTGAGTACTGTTCGGCCAGCGAGTTGCCGGGGTGGGGCATGGCGAACTGGCGCTGGATTTCGTTGAAGACCACCCTGGCCCCCTTTGTCTCCAGATATTTATAGAGGTCTTGACCGTAGACCGAGGGCACCCCGATATAGGCTATTCTTAGCCAGTCCGGTGGGTAGGGGGGGCGCTTGAGGCACTTTTCCACCAATTCTTTCAGCTCTTTTTGGTACTTATGATAGTCCTGATTAAAGTCTGAGGAAGATACCAGCCAGAGGTGGTTCTCTAGCCCGCTGGCCACCCCCTGTTTCCAGGTAAGCTCGTCCAGCTTTAGCGCCAGCCGGCGGCAGGATTTTAGCTCCTCCCTGACCCCTTCGGCGGCGTCCAGGGTGGTGTTTAAGGTCTTTGCCAGCGCCTCCAGAGCCGGCTCCATTAGCTGAGCATCGGGCCGGTCCGGGTAGGCGAAGGGTATGGTCTTGATTCCTTTAAGTTTAAGCACCTCCATGAGCATGACGGTGTTGGAGCAATCGCCGGTGGTAACGCCGAGAACGGTATCAATTTTATGCTCCAGGCAGGCCCCGTAGATGCCCTTAATCCAGCTGCAGCAGTTCAGCGGGAAGCCGGCACGTTCGGCGATGTTGATTAATCTTTCCGGGTTGGGGGTGGTGATAAAGACATTATTGAGGTCAACCGGCTGGTAGCCGGCGGCTAATAATATTTCTATAGGAACGGTGGTGGTGATGCCTATTTTATTCACTGGTTTTCGCTTTTTTAGGCAGGCGGTAGTACAGGATATCCTCCCGGGTGAATTTTTCCAGCTCTCCCTTAGCCCTCATCGCTTCCAGGTGGGCCAGTGTTTCCAGTATGGCCATTCTTTTATCCCAGGTGCCCAGCTTATACCAGCCGACGCCGTTGACATCGTGGAGCCAGGTTATTTCGGTGGTCAGCTGGAAGGCCGTCTTGGAGGCGTAGCCGAGGGCGGCCACAATTTCGGCGTTTCTTAAGCTGTGGTGCAGGGTAATGCTCTCAATCCTCTCCTGGAATCCGGTGAAGGGCTGCTCGTGGCCGGGCAGGACGAGGTCTACATCCAGCCGTTTAAGGCTGTTGATTGAATCCAGGTAGTCGCCCAGCGGGTTGGAGCCCGACTGCGGGTGCATGCCGACATTGGGGGTAATTGTTGGCAGGACGTGGTCTCCCGAAAAGAGTATTTTCTTATCCGGCTCGTAGAGGCAGATGTGCCCCGGGGCGTGCCCCGGCGTCGGCAGCACATTAAAGCTGAAATCGCCGATAGTGATGGTCTCGCCGCCGTAGAGGGTGATATCGGGCATGGTGGGAGTGACGAACTTAAGCATCGGCAGTGAGGCTTTCTGGAGTTCGGCGAGCCGGTCCGGCGGCACGCCGTTAATGTGCAGCCACTGGCTTAGCTCCTTGAGAAGCTCGTCCATGTTGACGTATCTTGACTCAATAACGTCCTTTTCCAGGTGGTGGAAATACAGGGTGGCGCTGAAAAGGGGCCTGAGCTTACCGGCCATTCCGTAGTGGTCGGGGTGGGTGTGGGTGACCACTATCCGGGAGATGTCCTGGCCGCTGATGCCAATCTCAGCCAGCTGTTTTTTTAGGGAGGCGAAGGCCTCTTCCGTGTTCCAGCCGGTGTCAACCAGCAGATAGCCGTTATCCCCTTTGACCAGGTAGGTGTTGATATGGCTCAGGGTAGTGATGGGC
>JABMRW010000011.1 GCA_013202445.1 Deltaproteobacteria bacterium
GGTGCCATGTGGTCGTGGAGCCCCGGCTGTCCAAACAGTGGTTCGTGAAGATGGGACCCTTGGCGAAAGACGCGATAACGGTGGTAAAAGAGAAAAAGGTAAAGTTCCATCCCGATAGGTGGACCAAGGTGTATCTTAACTGGATGGAGAACATCCGTGACTGGTGCATCAGCCGCCAGCTGTGGTGGGGGCACCGCATACCGGTGTGGTACTGCCGTGACTGCGGAGAAGTGACCGTAGCTGTTGATGAGCCCAAAGCCTGCGGTCAATGCGGCTCGGCTAATATAGAGCAGGACCCCGATGTCCTGGATACCTGGTTCAGCTCGGCGCTGTGGCCCCACTCCACCATGGGTTGGCCCGGCGATACCGGGGACCTCGGCTATTTCTACCCCACCACCGTGATGGAGACCGGCTACGACATCATCTTCTTCTGGGTGGCCAGGATGATTATGATGGGGCTGGCCGATACCGGCGATATACCTTTTAGCACCGTTTACCTCCACGGGCTGCTGCGGGACGAGAAGGGGGAGAAGATGAGCAAGGTCAGGGGGAACGTCCTCGACCCACTTGATACCATGGATAAGTACGGCACCGATGCCCTGCGCTTTGCCCTGACCAATGATATATCGCCGGGGAACGATATCAAGCTGACCCCGTCCCGGCTGGAGGCCGGCCGCAACTTTGCCAACAAGCTGTGGAATGCAACCCGTTTCGTGGTCAGGAGTTTAGAGCAAGGCGCAGCTAAATCTAAATTATCGCCTGTGGCGCAAGAGATTTTAGATGGGCTGGCTGGTAGAGAGCTAGCGCTGGAAGACCGCTGGATACTGAGCCGCTTGAGCGGCACCATAGCCAACGTGACCAGGTTGATGGAAAACTTCCAGTTCGGCGAAGCCCTGAGGCAGCTCCACGATTTCCTCTGGGGTGAGTTCTGCGACTGGTACATCGAGTTTGCCAAGATTCGCCTCGGTTCTAAGGAAGAGCCGTCTCCACTGCCGGTGCTGGTTCACGTGCTGGAGACATCGCTGCGGCTGTTGCACCCCTTTATGCCCTTCGTCACCGAGGAGCTGTGGCAGAACCTGAAACAACGTTTGCCCGCCGATTGGGCGGAAACCGAGTCCATAATGATTGCCGCCTACCCCGCCGCCGATAAAGAGGCTGTTGACCCTCAGGCGGAACGGGTGATGGAGGCCGTAATCGAGATAATACACGCCATTCGCAACGCCCGTGCCGAACATAAAGTGGAGAGCGGGCGGTGGGTTGAGGCGCAGGTCTATGCCGGTGAGCTTACCCCGGCCATCGCCGCTTATTCCCCGGCGATTGAGACGCTGGCTAAGGCCAGGCCGGTTAGCTTTTTTGAGAGCCGGGAAGAGATGCCGCCGGGTGATAATGTCCTGGCTCTGGTTCTAAAAAGTTCCGAGGTCATCATCCCTATGGAGAGCATGGTTGACCTGGAGGCGGAGCGGCGGCGGCTGGAGCAGGAGATAGCCCGGACCGGGGCCGAGGTGGCCCGGCTTGAAGTCAGGTTAAAGGATAAAGCCTTTCTGACCAAAGCACCGCCGGCGGTGGTGGTTAAAGAGAGGGATAACCTCAGCGTGAGAAAGGACAGGCTGGAGAGGCTGCAGCAAAGGCTGGACGAGCTTAACTAAATTTCAAGTTCGGCAGCTACGAGTCCCCGGTGGGAACCATCAGCCCCCAATCGCTCCAGCGCCTTCTTGGTATCGCTGGCAATTCTGGCCTTGTCACAGTTTTTGAGCCGGTACTTGAATAGCCAGTAGGTGAACTCTTTTAATTCGGTCAGGCTGATGCTCTTAAGCCGGGGGTAGCCCTTCTCCCGCCGGAAGCCCTTGAGCAGCTCCGGTCTGGTAGCCCCGTATATCCGCTGGTAGGTCTCGTCGGTGAGATTGTGCTCTTTATTATAGCCCAGGATACGCTTTTCCTTGCGTATCTCTTCCTGCACCGCCAGAACCAGCGCTTCCTCCACGGTGACGCCGTAAAAGTAGTTGAGATACTGGCGGTATTTAGTACTGCCGATGAGTGTCTTGAATTGCTCCGTACTTAGCTTGAGCGGCGGCTGGCCGTGGAAAAGGAGGGCGATTTTTTCCTCTTCGGGTATCAATTTGCCCACTGATTCACACAGCCGCTCCGCCAGCAGCAGCCAGTCAAAGGCTTCGCCGTCAATAAGGTACTGGTAATGGCGGCCGTTACAGGTTTCCTCGCCGTCAGTCCACAGCCCGATAGCCTCGAGCAGGGCGATATACCAGTGCTTGCTGCTGGAGATAGCCTGCTCCAGGTGTTTTATCGCCCCGGCGTTGTTGCTTGAGGTTGCTTGAGCCGGTACTGATTGATTGGGCGCTTTGGGGTTGTTCATGGGGTTTGGTTCCGTCCGTCAGCTACCCGGTAAAAAGACATTTACCCCTTTACCGCCTTTGGCATAGACCTGCCAGGTTATTTTCTCCTGGGCGCCTACCTTGGCGATGTTCTGTACCAGGCGGATATCAGCCTCGCTCAAGCCGAATTTCCGCTTGAGCTCTTCTATCCGAGCCCTGGCCTGCCGTTCGTTACCAAAGGCGCTTTCCAGCCCAAAGCCGTCTTTCTGGTAGCGCTGCCGGAGGGCAACCTCCTGGGCAAGGCCAAAAGTTACGTCTTCAACTACCCTTCGTTTCCACATTGCTCACCTTCCACAGCAGTGTTTGTATTTTTTGCCTGAGCCGCAGGGGCAGGGGTCGTTTCTGCCTATTTTCTTGCCGCCGACCTTCATTCTCTGCTTATTGACGTTGCCCCCGGCCTGAACCGGCGCGGGGGGCTTGGGTGGGGCTTCCCGCCGGGCAATGCCGACATGATATATGCTGTGAACCACGTCGTGCTGGATGGTCGAAAGCAGGTCCTGGAACAGGTTGTGCCCCTCCTTCTTGTAGGCGACCAGCGGGTCTCGCTGTCCGACCGCCTGCAGCCCTATCCCCTGGCGCATGTGCTCCATCATCGTCAGGTGCTCTACCCAGAGCATGTCTATGACGCGCAGCATCACCAGCCTCTCCACCGCCCTCATGTTCTCCGGGCCAATCTCCTTCTCTTTTTCCTCGTAGAGGATATTTGACAGCTCAGTTAGCTTTTCCTCAATTTGTTTTGGCTTCATCTGGGAGATGGCTTCGGCGTTAAATGTTGGGGGGATGGGGAAGATGGCCGATGCCTTTTTGAGTAGAGCGTCCGCGTCCCAGCCCTCGCCGTGCTCGTCGGCGGTGTGAGCGGCCACTATATTCTTAGTCTCATCTTCGACCAGGGACAGGATATTGGATTTAAGGTCGGCGCCGGCTATTATCTTTCGGCGCTCGCCGTAGATGAGCTCCCGGTGCCGGTTGGCTACATCGTCGTATTCCACCAGGTGCTTGCGGATATCAAAGTTATAGCCCTCTACCCTGACCTGGGCGCCTTCTATGGATTTGTTCACCAGCGCGTTCTCAACGGGGGTGTCCTCGTCCATGCCCGCCCACTCCATAAAACTCTTAATCCGGTCGCCGCCGAAGCGGCGGACGATTTCGTCTTCTAAAGAAACATAGAAGCGGGAGCTGCCCGGGTCACCCTGCCGGCCGGCCCGCCCCCGGAGCTGGTTATCGATTCGCCTTGCCTCGTGGCGGTCGGTGCCGATAATATGGAGCCCGCCGAGCTGAATCACCTTTTCGTGCTCTTTTTGCCAGTTCTTGACCTCTCCGTCCCCGGGGTTTCCCCCCAGTATGATGTCAACGCCGCGCCCGGCCATGTTGGTGGCCACGGTTACCGCTCCCGGCTTGCCGGCCTGGGCGACGATATAGGCCTCTTTTTCGTGCTGCTTGGCGTTGAGTATCTCGTGGGGGATGCCCTTCTTCTTGAGCAGGTCGCTTAAATATTCCGAGTTATTAATAGATACCGTGCCCACCAGCACCGGCTGCCCCTCTTTATAGAGCTGCTCAATCTCGCGCACCACTGCCTTGAATTTAGATTTTACGTCCTTGTAAATCTGGTCGGGGAAGTCCTGGCGTATCATTGGCTTATAGGTGGGGATGACCACCACCTCAAGCTTATATATTTTGTGAAGCTCCTCGGCCTCGGTGAGGGCGGTGCCGGTCATGCCCGCCAGCTTACCGTACATGCGGAAGTAGTTCTGGATGGTAACAGTGGCGTAGGTGCGGCTTTCCTGTTGGACCCTGACCCGCTCCTTGGCCTCTATCGCCTGGTGCAGGCCTTCCGAGTAGCGCCGTCCGTGCATCAGCCGGCCGGTGAACTCGTCAACGATGATAACCTGCCCGTCTTTGACCACATATTCCCGGTCCCGCCGGTATATCTCCCTGGCGGTCAGTGCGTTTTGCAGGTAGCGGTGCAGGTCGGCGTTGGCCGGGTCATAGAGATCGGGCGCCTTTAGTTGCCCTTCTCGCTTTAGCATCCGTTCCATATTGGTCATGCCGGCGTCGTTCAGGCTGACGGTGCGCGTCTTCTCATCAACGGTGTAGTCCGCATCCTTTTTAAGGCTGGGGACAAGGCGGGCGAATAGCTGGTACCTCTGTCCCGCCTCCACATCGGGGGCGCTGATGATGAGCGGGGTGCGGGCTTCATCGATAAGGAGGTAGTCTACCTCGTCGGCGATGGCATAGTTTACGGGACGCTGGACGCACTGGGACAGCTCGGTGACCATGTTGTCCCGCAGGTAGTCAAAGCCGAACTCGGCGCTGGTGCCGTAGGTGATATCAGCCTGGTAGGCCTCTTTGCGGGGGATTGGGCGGAAGTGGGGCCAGCGGCTGTCTCCGGAATCAAATTCGGGGTCGTAAATGAGGGCGGGGGTATGCTCATCGGGGGACTGCATGGGGTAGATGCTGGCTACGCTTAAGCCCAGGGTATGATAGACAGGCCCCATCCAGTAGGGGTCCCGCCTGGCTAGGTAGTCGTTGACGGTGACCAGGTGAACGCCTTGGCCGCTAAGGGCGTTTAGATAAAGGGGCAGGGTGGCCACCAGGGTCTTGCCCTCGCCGGTTTTCATCTCGGCGATTTTGCCCTGGTGAAGGACGATGCCGCCTATGAGCTGGACATCAAATTGGCGCAGGCCAATGGTACGTTGAGCCGCCTCGCGGACGGTGGCATAGGCTTCGGGCAGGAGTTCATCCAGGGAAGTGCCGCTTTCTAGCCTTGCCTTAAACTCGCTGGTCTTGGCACCAAGCTCGCTGTCACTGAGGTTGGTAAATTCAGGCTCAAGCTGGTTTATGGTATCTACCAGAGGTTGTAGCCGCTTGAGTTCCTTTTCGTTGGAATCAACCAGTCCGCCCAGCCACTTAAACATCGCTCATCCCTGTTCGAACATAGCCCCAATAGATAGTCCGGTGTGGATGCGGTGGATAGCCTCACCCAGCAGGGGGGCTATGGGCAGAACGGTAATCTTATCCAGTTTCTTGTCATCGGCCACCGGAACGGTGTCAGTAACCACTACCTCCTTGACCGGGCAGGAGCCTATCCTCTGGATAGCCTTACCGGATAGTATCGGGTGGGTGCAGCAGGCGAATATCTCCTCGACCCCCCGCTTCTCCAGGGCCGAGACTACGCCAACCAGAGAGCCGGCGGTGTCTATCTCGTCGTCTACGGTGAGCGCTATCTTGCTATCCACCTCACCGATAATATTCAGTGTCTCCGCCTGGTCATCATTACCCACCCGCCTCTTTTCCACAATAACCAGGGGGGCATTAAGCTTGGCGGCTACATCCCGCGCCCGCTTGGTAATGCCGATATCGGTAGCAACCACCACCAGCTCTTTAAAGTGTTTTTCTTTAAAATAGTCACTGAGCAGGTAGAGAGCCGTCAGTTCATCAACCGGTATGTTAAAGAAGCCCTGAATCTGGGCGGCGTGTAAGTCAACCGTGAGCAACCGGCCGGCGCCGGCCACACTGAGCAGGTCGGCAATCAGGCGGGCGGTTATCGGTACCCGCGGCTGGTCTTTCTTATCGGTGCGCCCGTAACCGTAATAGGGAATAACGGCAGTGATACGCCCCGCCGAAGCTCTCTTCAGGGCATCAATCATAATCAGCAACTCGACCAGGTTCCTGTGCACCGGTGAGCATAGGGGCTGGATAATAAAGGTGTCCCTCTGGCGCACGTTCTCCAGGATGCGGACAAAGATATTCTCGTTGCTGAATTCAAAGACCTCGCACCTGCCCAGCGGTATGCCCAGATAGTCGACTACCTCCTGGGCCAGGGTGGGGTGGGCGTTACCGGTGAATACCTTCAGCTCATCCATAGGCTATTACCTCTCTTTGCGTAATATATCAGTTTGCGTAATATCAGTAAGCTATAAGGGCTTCCAGCAGGGAGACTTTTTTGTATTGCGTTACCGGTCTTTCCTGCCATACCTGAGTCTGTTCGGCGGCATCACTATACAGGGTGACTTCCCTGTATTTGGTGACCGTCTTCCAGTATGTTTTGTGGTCTATGGTATACGGTACTTGGACGGTATACGGTATTCGTTCGGTGTATGGCTCAGAGGTGTAGTAGGTCTCCGAGGCTTGATATTGTTCCGTGGTCTCGTAGGCTACCTCCTTGAGGGGCAAGACACAGAAAACGATGACCAGCACCAGTACTGCTGTCCCTATTCCTATAGATAGTTTCGTCCTCACGTTAATCACCTCCCTTGAGGATAGATTGGACTTGTATTGTTAATTATAGCACTATTGAGCGCCTGATATCAGTCGTCAATGCCGGGTACCGGGAAGCGAGAGCATATCTGACTGACCTCTTCTCTCACCTCCTTTTGAATTTTGGGATTATCAATATTGGCCAGAATTTTTATAATCATGGCGGCGATTTGCTTTATTTCTTCCTTGCCGAAGCCCCGCGTGGTCACCGCCGGGGTGCCCAGCCTGATGCCGCCGGTTATGCGGGGCGGCTGCCGGTCAAAGGGAATAGAATTGCGGTTGACCACGATGCCGGCGGCCCCTAAAGCCTCCTCGGCCTGCCGGCCGGTTATACCGGTTGAGGCAAGGTCAACCAGAACGAGGTGGTTATCGGTGCCGCCTGAGATTAAGCGCAGACCGTTTTGCTGCAGTCCGGCGGCCAGAACCCGGGCGTTCTCCAGCACCGCCTGCTGGTAGTCGGTGAAGGCAGGTTGCATCGCCTCCTGAAAGCAGACCGCTTTTCCTGCAACAACGTGCATCAGCGGGCCTCCCTGCATCTGGGGGAAGACGGCGTTATCTATGGCCGGAGCCAGCTCTTTTTGGCAGAGAATAAAGCCGCTCCGGGGGCCGCGCAGCGTCTTGTGGGTGGTTGAGGTTACTACCTCGGCATAGGGGATGGGGGTGGGGTGTAAGCCCACCGCTATCATGCCGGCGATGTGAGCTATATCAACCAGTAGCTTGGCTCCAACCAGGTCGGCGATGTTGCGGAAACGCTCAAAATCGATAATCCTGGGGTAGGCGCTGGCGCCGGCCACAATCAGCTTGGGCTTGTGCTTTTTGGCCAGGTTTTCTATCTCCTGGTAGTCCATCCTTTCCGTCTCCCGGTTAACCCCGTAGTGTATGAAGTTATACGATTTGCCGGAGAAGCTTACCTTGGCCCCGTGGGTGAGGTGGCCGCCGTGAGCCAGGCTCATGCCCATGACCGTGTCGCCGTATTCCAGCAGGGCGTAGTATGACGCCATGTTGGCCTGAGCTCCGCTGTGGGGCTGGACGTTGGCGTGCTGGGCCTTGAAAAGCTCCTTGGCCCGCTGGATGGCTAAATCTTCCACTATATCCACATTCTCACAGCCGCCGTAGTAGCGTTTACCGGGGTAGCCTTCGGCGTATTTGTTGGTTAAGAATGAGCCTTCAGCCTGGAGCACCGCCCGGCTGGCGTAGTTCTCCGAGGCGATAAGATTGATTGTCTCCCGCTGGCGTTTTGCCTCCAGTTCCAGGGCGCGGCTGATTTCCGGGTCGGTTTGACTTAAGAAGTCCATTTTTCCTCCTGGCTAAAGTCTACAACTGCACTCTCCCAGTGTCAAACCCCCTGCGCTTTTTGTAATTCTTACTTAAGTAGGGGAGTAATTTGTTATATAGAGGGGCTTTATGCCCTTAAATATTTACTTGCCAACCCACCCCCTTAATCCCCCTCCCTTGTAAGGGAGGGGGAGGGTTTTTTTAAGAAGAGGGGCTGGCGCCCCTCTTAAACACCCCGCTGAAGTGAGGAATTGGGGACTGGTGGGGGGAAAGGGGGGATTAGTCTAATAGGGGGTTTAAGGGGGACTTCGTCCCCCTTTTCTATACTCAATTCCCCCTCTCCAAGAGTGGTGAGGGGGCTACAGGGGGGGAGGTTAATAAAATTTCCTAAATTGACTTGACATATTGCCCGTGCTATCATAATCAAAAGGCTGGTTAATATGACGGCTCTGAGCGAGCTTTACCAAGAAATTGAGCGTTGCCAGCAGTGCGAGATAGCTAAATATCGGAACAGGGTGGTGCCGGGTGAAGGGGTGGAGGATGCCGGCATAATGTTTATCGGCGAGGCACCAGGCTGGCACGAAGACCAGCAGGGACGCCCCTTTGTGGGGCCGGCGGGGAAGTTTCTGGACGAATTACTGGCTTCTATCGGCTTGAACCGCCAGCAGGTTTATATTGCCAATGTGATTAAGTGCCGCCCTCAGGGAAACCGTGACCCTCTGCCTTCGGAAATCCAAAACTGCCGCCAGTGGCTGACACGCCAGATTGAAATAATTTGCCCCAAGATGATAGTAACCCTGGGGCGTTACTCTATGGCAATGTACTTCCCCGGCAAGAGTATCAGCAAAATCCACGGTACGGCGCAGAAGCGGGATAATGTGCTCTATTATGCCATGTACCACCCGGCGGCGGCGCTGCACCAGGGGAGCTTGCGCTAGGCTATAGAGGCGGACATGCTCAAGATTCCTTCCCTTCTGGCCGAAGCCGAAGGTGTGACGGAGGCAAAGCAGGAGCCAGAGCAATTAAGTATGTTGTAGGTGAAAAATATAGGTGAAAGATAATGACTAAATCAAAGTTAAAAATAATCCCCCTGGGGGGGCTATCTGAAATCGGCAAGAATATGATGTTGATGGAGTATGAGAACGACATCATCATTATTGATTCCGGGCTGATGTTCCCCGGGGAGGAAATGCTGGGTATTGACCTGGTAATCCCCGACATCAGCTACCTGCGGGAGAATAAAGAGAAGATAAGGGGCATAGTTATCACCCATGGTCATGAAGACCATATCGGCGCCTTGCCTTACCTGCTGCCCCAGCTTAATGTGCCGGTCTATTCTACCAAGCTTACCAACGGGCTTATCTCAGTTAAGCTCAAGGAGAGAAAGGCGCTGGCCGGGGCCGAGCTCAATGTGGTGCCCTATGGCGGTCAGGTGAACCTGGGCAAATTCAGGGTGGAGTTCTTCCACGTTTGCCACAGCATACCTGATGCCGCCGGTCTGATTATTCATACCCCGCTGGGTACTATTGTCCATAGCGGGGATTTTAAGCTTGATTACACCCCGGTAGATGGCAAGCCGACCGACCTTTCCCGTCTGGCTCAGCTGGGGGCGCAGGGAGTATTGCTGCTGCTGTCAGATTCCACCTATTCCGAGATGCCCGGTTATACCCCGTCGGAGAGGGTGGTGGGCGAGACCCTGGACCGGGTCATGGCCGATGCGCCGGGCCGGGTGATTGTAACGACTTTCTCTTCGCTGGTGTCTCGCATCCAGCAGGTTATTGATGCCGCTGCCAAGCACCAGCGCCGGGTGTTTATTATCGGGCGGAGTATGACTGATATAGTGAAAATGACCCTGGAGCTGGGTTATCTCAAGGCTCCCGACGGCATACTGGCCCGGATAGATGAACTAAAGAATACGCCCCATGACAAGGTGGTCTTTGTCACCACCGGCAGCCAGGGGGAGCCGACCTCGGCCCTGGTCCGCATCGCTAACCAAGACCATCGCCATGTTCATATCCTGCGGGGGGACACGGTGGTGCTGTCAGCCACCCCCGTCCCCGGCAACGAAGCCCTCATCAACCGCACCGTGGACAACCTGTTCCGGCAGGGTGCCCAGGTGCTTTACGATAAGGTGGCGCAGGTTCATGTCCACGGGCACGGCGGCCAGGAAGAACTGAAGCTGCTCTTGAATCTGGTCAAACCCAGATTCTTTATACCCATTCACGGCGAATTCCGCCACCTCAGTTTTCATGCCAAGTTAGCCCAGTCGGTGGGTATCCCGGAGAAGAATGTCTTCCTGATGGAAGACGGCGATGTCCTTGAGCTCGGCGAGTGGTCGGGTAAGATAACCGGCAAGGTCAGCTCGGGCAATGTGTATGTGGATGGTCTGAGCGTGGGCGACGTCGGCACCGTGGTTCTACGTGACCGGAGGATGCTGTCGCGGGACGGCATTGTTATGGTGATTATTACCGTTAACCGCCAGACCGGTAAGCTGGTGGGGCGTCCCGATGTTGTCTCCCGGGGCTTTGTCGATACCAGGGAGGCTAAGGATATGCTAGAAGAGAGCTGTAACATAGTAGCTCGCTCCCTGGACCACAGCGGCGCCCGCCCGGCTGAATGGGGCTTTATCTACGCTAAAGTCAGGGATATACTGCATAAATACTACTACGACCAGACCAAGCGCCGCCCCATGATTTTGCCGGTTATGGTGAAGGTATAGGCTTTATATGGCTAAAAAGAAGGCAAGGGCTAATCGCCAGCCGAGAAGAGAGTCCAGGGCCAAGGGCGAATCGGGCTGGAAGCGGTTTTTCCATTATATCTGGCTGCCGCCGGTGCGCCGCCTGATATTGGCGGTGATTATCGTTGCCCTGGCGTTCTGGCACTGGTCGGCGATTACCGCCTGGGCGGCCAGCGTCTGGGATGGCACCCTGGTCTTGTTCGGCTGGGGGCTGGGCTTTCTGGTGCTGGCCTTTGGCATACTGATGGGGATAGTGTGGGGGCAGAGGGTGCTCTCCTTTATCTACCACTGGAACCAGTGGCTGGGTGGCATTGTTTTTGCCCTGGTGGCCTGGGGAATAATGGCCTTTTTCGGGGTGGGGGGCAGCTTCGGTCAGGGTATTATAGGCGCTAACGCTGTTCTCGGTGTTCTGCGCCTGCTGGGGCTGGTAATTTTAGGTTTTATCCTGGTCGCTCCCGGCTTAAGCTGGCGGCTTGCGGCCAGATTTTTCTCCTGGGTGGGCAGAAAGCTCAGGGAACGTCCTGCTCCAAAGCCGGTGACCTATGTAGAGTCTCCCACTGTTGAGAAGCCGGTGACGTCTCCGGTAATGGTACCGCCTCCGGTGACCACGCCCCAGCCGCTGCTGACCAGGGAGCCTGAAGCGGAAGTGCCGACCCTGGGGGTAAACACGGCGCTTGCTCCTACCCCGGCGCAGCAGGAGCTGCGGCAGGTAGCTCAGGAGGTATGGAAGAAATACGGAGAGTCGCCGTCGCTGGTTACGGTTGACGGCTGGCGGTTGCCCCCTATCGATATTCTGGATAGCGTGCCCGATATCGAGTTCGGGCAGGCGGATAACATACAGCGGGCCAAGGTTATCGAGGAGGCCCTGGCCAGCTATGGCGTTGAGGCTAAAGTGGTGCAGATAAATGCCGGTCCTACCGTCACCCAGTTTGGCATCGAGCCGGGCTGGGACAGGAAGATGAAGGAGATAAAGGAGCGGGACAGGGACGGCAATGTCAAGGTGAGGCTGGAGGAGGTATCAAAGACCAGGGTTAAGGTGGAGAGGATTACCTCCCTGTCTAACGACCTGGCGCTGGCCCTGGCGGCGCCCAGCATAAGGATTGAAGCCCCGGTGCCGGGTAAATCGGTGGTGGGGATTGAGGTGCCCAATACTATCTACGGCATGGTCAGCCTGCGGGGGGTAATGGAAAGCAGCCCCTTCCAGAAGATAACCGCCAAGTCCAAGATAGCGCTGGCGCTGGGCAAGGGCGCCGGTGGGGAGGCGGTGGCCGGTGACCTGTCTAAAATGCCCCACCTGCTTATCGCCGGGGCTACCGGCAGCGGCAAGACGGTCTGCCTGAATTCCAGCATCTGCTGCCTGCTGATGAACGCCCCTCCCAGCGAGGTGCAGTTTATTATGATTGACCCCAAGCGGGTGGAGCTGACCTTGTTTAACAGCATACCTCACCTGGCTACCCCGGTCATCGTGGATACTCATAAAGCCATTGGCACACTGCGCTGGCTTAACCAGGAGATGGACAAGCGGTACCAGAAGCTGGCTACCGCCGGTGCCCGCAACATCGAGGGTTATAACAAGAAAGTGGAGGGGGGGGAGAGATTCCCCTACCTGGTGCTGGTCATCGATGAGCTGGCCGATTTGATGATGGCCGGCTTTGACGAGGTGGAGCACGTCCTCTGCCGTCTGGCTCAGCTGGCCCGGGCTACCGGCATTCACCTCATCGTGGCTACCCAGCGCCCATCGGTAGATGTGGTCACCGGTTTAATCAAAGCAAACTTCCCCACCCGTATCAGCTTTGCTGTTACTTCCCAGGTAGATTCTCGCACTATACTTGAC
>JABMRW010000090.1 GCA_013202445.1 Deltaproteobacteria bacterium
CATCAGTCATGTAGGCATCTAGCCCCCTCTGCTGGGTATCTTGCTGTGCTATTTTCCATTCGGTGGCTCCTTCTACTTTAGATTTGGTGTTAAGCTGCACACCATTCTTTCTATTGTAGCCGGGGCCATCTCTTTTTAGTTACTCTATATACTAAACGTCAGGAGCGTTTGTTTTAGCCTATGTTTTACAATTCTCTAGCTTGACACGCTTTTTACCTTCTTGTGCCGTTTTACCCAACCCAACACCTCCAGCAGGTCGCCCACCATCTTATCCTCCTGCATTTCGTGGCGGAGCGGCATTTCCGGGTCGATGCCGTAACGGATACGACGGCCTTCTTTGGTCTTGTTGACGTAGCCGTCAGTATCAAGGTCATTGATGATGTTGCGTGTTGCCTTCTCGGTGATACCTATCGTGGCGGCAATCTCCCGGGCGGTGATTCGCGGCTTTTGGGCAATCAGGCAGAGCACTAAAGCGTGATTGGTGACGAATTTCCATCCCCCCATTCTGGCACCTCCTGGCTATGGTTGTACCTGTCTTTTTACCAACTAGTAGGCGGTTCATTATGACATTAAAAAATAACTAAAAAACTATTGACAATTTCCATACTATGTGTATAATTTATTTAGGAATAATAATTCCTGTATAGTATAACAGGAATAAAAGGTTAGGGCAAGTACTTCTGGTTATTGGAGGGGGAAAGAAACAAGAAATGTAACCTGATTGGCCGGTCCGATATACCAAAATATAAAACTAGAGGAGACTAGAAAAAGGTGAAAGCGCCTTCAATAATGAAAAAACAATCCGCCCGGGGGGCGGAAAAATATTTTATAGATAACGCCGCCGAGGCCGAAGAGGAACCTCCTGGTGCCACTGCCCTATTAAATCTTGAGGAGGAGCCTCCAAGTATCAGCGCCCAGAGACGGCGGTTCTTTGGGCATATCCCCGATAGTCTCTGGAACGACTGGAGGTGGCACTTCCGTAACCGAATTACCACCGTTGACCAACTGGCCAGATATATACCCCTGACCGCTGAAGAGCAGGCCAGGCTCAAGCTGGTCGCCATCAAGTACCCTTTGGCAATAACCCCCTATTACCTCTCCCTGATTGACCCCGCCGACCCCAACGACCCCATCAGGATGCAGGCGGTGCCCACCTTTGACGAGATAGCTTTAACCGGCATCGGCTCGGAGGACCCCCTTGAAGAGAAGCGGGATTCGGTTGTCCCCGGCCTGGTACACCGCTACCCGGACCGTGCCTTAATGGTGCTTACCGATATATGCCCCATGCTCTGCCGTCACTGCACCCGCAAGCGGGAGTGGCGACACGGCTTATGGGTGCGCACCTCAAACCAAATCGAGGCCATGCTGGGCTACATACGCAATCATAAGACCATCAGGGATGTGGTCATCTCCGGCGGCGACCCCTTAACTTTATCTACCCCCCACCTGGAGGCTATCATCTCCCGGCTGAGGAAGATAGAGCACGTCGAGATTATCCGTATCGGCAGCCGCTTCCCTGTGGTACTGCCCCAGCGTATTGATGACGAGCTGTGCGCCATGCTGTCCAACTACGGCCCGATATGGCTCAACACTCACTTCAACCACTACCGCGAGCTCACCCCGGAGGCAGCCGCCGCCTGCGATAGGCTGGTGCGGAGCGGCGTTCCGGTGAACAACCAGAGCGTTCTGCTGCGCGGTATCAATGATACCGTGGAGATACAGACCAAATTGTGCCAGGGCCTGCTCAGGATTAAGGTGCGCCCTTACTACCTCTTCCAGTGCGACGAGGTGGAGGGGACGGAGCACCTGCGCACGCCGCTGGAGACGGGTTTGAAGATAATCGAGGGCATGCGCGGCTACACCTCAGGGTTGGCCGTGCCTACTTTCGTCATCGACCTCCCCCAGGGCGGGGGCAAGGTGCCGGTGCAGCCCAACTATGTCCTGGCGCAGAACGGAGATAAAATTCTGGTGAGGAACTACCAAGGCCATATCTACCACTGCCATAACCCCCGGACCAGGGCCAAAGCCAGGCCGGAGCCGGGTCCGGTCAAGGTGGCGGTTCCGGTCAAAAAGGAAGGAGCCAGGGATGCGGATAGGGTTAGCCTACGATCTTAAGATAGCCGTGCCCCTGGACGAAGCCAGCCCCGAAGACGCCCTGGAGGAGTATGACTCCCGGGAGACAGTGGAGCTTATCGCCGCCGCCCTTACCGCCGACGGACACCCGGTGGTGATGCTGGGTGGGGGTGGGGAGTTCCTGGAAAATATCCGGCGGGAGCGGGTTGATATCGTTTTTAATATCGCCGAGGGGCGGGGTAACTCCCGCAGCCGTGAGTCCCAGGTGCCCGCCGTCCTGGAGATGTTGGGCATTCCCTGTACCGGCTCGGACGCTCACTGCCTGACTGTCTGCCTGGATAAGCCGCTGGCCAAGAAGCTGGCAGCCGCCGAGGGTATTGCTACCCCGCAGTGGCAGCTGATAACCGATGAGGAAGACCTTAGCCGCATAGCTTGGGAGCAATTCCCCTTCCCTGCCATCGTCAAGCCGGCCTATGAAGGCTCGAGCAAGGGCATCCGTCTGACCTCGGTGGTGGATAATGTGGGGAGTTTGCCAGCGGAAGTAAGCCACCTTTTAGGCGCTTACCGGCAGCCGGTGATGGTGGAAGAGTTTATTACCGGTGACGAAGTCACCGTGGGTATTATCGGTAATGCCCCGCCCCTGTTGGCGGGCATGATGCGCATCGTACCCAGAAAAAGGGATGGTCACTTTATCTACTCACTGGAGGTAAAGCGCGATTACCTCAACCTGGTTGACTACGAGTGTCCCCCGCAGCTGGCCGATGAGGTTAAAGAAAGGATAGCCCTGGCCAGCCTTAAAGTGTTTAAGGTTCTGGGCTGCCGTGACTTCGCCCGCGTAGACTTCAGGGTCAGCCCCGATGGGGTGCCCTATTTTCTGGAGATAAACCCACTACCGGGACTGGGCAGCTACAGTGACCTGGTCATTATGGCCCGGAAACTGGGCTGGACGCACCAGGGGCTGATACAGGCTGTCCTCGAGGCCGCACTGAAAAGGTACTCGCCGTGCGTCGCCGTATAGCCGTCGTCCACAACCAGCCCCAAAAAAGCCGCTATGACGAGCGGGGTGAGCAGGCCGCCGTTACCGGCGTCCTTGAGGCCGTGGAAGCGGTGCATGACGCCCTCCTTAAGCTGGGCTACGGGGTGGTCAAGGTGCCGCTGGCGCCACCGCTCCACCGCGCCAGGCAAAGGCTCGCTGCCCTGGAAGCGGATTTAGTCTTCAATCTCTTTGAGGGCTTTGCCGGCCACCCGGAAACGGAAGCCGAGATAGCCGAAATTTTATCGGCGCTGAGGATGCCTTTTACCGGCTGTCCCGCCGGGGCGCTCAAATTGGCACTGGACAAGGCTAAGACCAAGGCGGTTTTAAAGAGCGCCGGCATCAACACCCCCGATTTCCAGTTGCTCCGCCCTGAGACGCTCTCTAGCTTCCGGCTGAGCTACCCCTGCATCGTCAAACCCCGCCGCGAGGATGCCAGCCACGGGCTTTCCCCGCAGAACGTGGTCTCTGATTTCTCCTCGTTAGAACAGCAGGTGACCGCGGTCAGCCGCTACTACGGTGGGCAGGCTCTGGTGGAGCATTTTATTGAGGGGCGCGAGTTCAACGTTACTGTGCTCGGCGGTACCGTCCTGCCCGTCTCCGAGATAGTTTACTCGCTGCCTGAGGAGGTGCCCCGCCTGCTTACCTTTGCCGCCAAGTGGCAGCCCGATAGCCCATATTTCCAGGGCACTAAAGTGGTCTGCCCGGCTGAAATCGAAGACAAAGAGAGAGAAAATATCGCTCAAACCGCCCTTAAAGTCTTTGGTTTGCTTGGCTGCCGCGGCTATGCTAGAGTGGATATGCGGCTGGACGAGGCGGGGCGGCTCAATGTTATTGAGGTTAACCCCAACCCCGATATCGCCCCCGACTCGGGTTCGGTGCGCCAGGCGGAGGCCGCCGGCATGGCTTACCCCCAATTTATTGAAAAGATTGTGAAACTGGCTCTGGAGAAGGAAGGCGATGATGGTCAGGATACGCCCCATGGCAAAAAAGGACAAACCGGCCCTGATGGCTCTGCTGCGCGGCCTACCCGAGTTTAAACCGGCTGAGGTGGTGGTGGCCGAGGAGGTCATTGACAGCTACCTGGCTGACCCC
Organism: Deltaproteobacteria bacterium; assembly: GCA_013202445.1. Classification (GTDB taxonomy): domain Bacteria; phylum Chloroflexota; class Dehalococcoidia; order Dehalococcoidales; family BS750m-G39; genus JABMRW01. The sequence goes on from JABMRW010000090.1 coordinate 4,202, forward strand.
GCTGGCTCCGGCTTTAACACCCTGGTCGCCGAGGCTGATTCAGTTATTACCGGCTATATCAGCTACGGCCCCACCCCGCTGACGGAAGGCACCTGGGATGTATACTGGATGGCGGTGTTGGTGCCGGAGCAGGGCAAGGGCGTGGGCGGCGCTTTGCTGGCTTATGCCGAGGACAGAATCAAAGAGGCCGGGGGCAGGTTGATAATCATCGAGACATCGTCACAGCCGGGGTACGAAAAGACCAGGCGCTTTTACCTGAATCACGGCTATGAGACTATAGCCCACCTCCCCGATTTTTACGCTCCCGGTGATGATAAACTTATATTGCAGAAACGGCTCGAGAGACTAGAAAGGTAATTTTAATGGGCAACCTTTTACAATACTTCATTTTCACATTCGTCCCCCTGTTCATCGTTGTTGACGCCTTGGGCACTCTGCCCTTCGTTCTTTCCTTGAGTGAGGACATGATTAAACCCCAGCGCCGCCGTATGATTCACGTAGCGGTGATGAGCGCTACCGTGCTTGGCCTGTTCTTTCTTTTCTTCGGCCAGCTAGTTCTGAAATTGATGGGGATTTCGGTCGGCTCCTTCGCCATTGCCGGAGGGATAATCCTGCTGGCTTTTGCCATCAAGTACATGACCACCGGTCACATGGTGGAAGCTGTCAAGGAGGAGCTGGTGGCGGTTGTGCCCATCGGTACCCCGCTGACGGTAGGCCCGGCGACGATAACCACCCTGTTGCTCTTGACAACGCAGTTCCCCCTCTATATGGTACTCATCTCCTTCGCCCTGAATATGGCTATTACCTGGGTTATCTTTCTGGGGGGAGAGCAGGTGTCTCGTTTTCTGGGGCGGGGGGGCTTAAGGGCGATTTCCCGTGTATTCAGCCTGCTGCTGGCGGCTATCGCCGTGAGCATGGTTATACACGGGTTGGAGCTGGTTGGTATAATTAAGATTGCGGGGGGCTAAAAGCCGGCGGGGAGAGGAATTTAAGCTATGTTTCGCATCCGGCGCGTCCACGATGATATAACCCCGGCCAACAAGGAGGCCATCGTCCAGGTCCAGGAGATTCTGCGCACTCAGTTTCACCTCCTCTCCCGGTGGGACATCGCCAAGCTGCCCGAACAACTGCGTAACCCCATGAAGTACCGTTTTCGCTCTATTCTCTTTGTCGCCGAGGGATCAAAAGGGCGTATTATCGGCTTTGCCCTGCTCTTTCATGAGCCCGCCCTGAAGTTTTGCTATCTGGACTATATTTCCGCCGCCGAGCGCAGGACTGGCGGCGGCATTGGTGGCGCCCTCTACGAAAGGGTGCGGGAGGAAGCGCTCGACCTGAATTCTATAGGGCTTTTCTTTGAGTGCCTCCCCGATGACCCCAGGCTGAGTAAAGACCAGCTAATCTTAAAGCAGAATGCGGCCCGCCTGCGCTTCTACGAAAGATACGGCGCCCGCCCCGTTATCAATACCAGATACGAGACCCCTCTCAAACCGGGCGACGATAATCCCCCCTATCTGGTCTACGACGGCCTGGGGCAGGACGAGGGGCTTCCCCTTGACGCTGCCCACCAGATTGTCCGGGCGGTTCTGGAGCGCAAGTATAAGGGGGTATGTCCCCCCAGCTATGTTGATATGGTAGTCGAGTCGTTTCAGGACGACCCGGTGCGCCTCCGGGAGCCGAGGTATATCAAGAAGGCGCCCCTCCCACCCAACCGGACCATACCGGTGGACAAGCAAATCGTGCTCATCATCAACAACCGCCACCTGATTCACCATGTCGAAGAACTGGGCTATGTAGAATCGCCGGTCAGGATAGACACAATCCTCAAGGAGCTGGATAAGACGGGGCTGTTTAATAAAATCGCCCCCCGCCACTTCTCCGAACGCTATATCAAGACGGTGCACGACGGCCAGTTCGTCGACTATTTCAAAAAGGTCTGCGCTGGCCTGTCGGCGGGCGAGTCTATCTACCCCTACGTCTTTCCCATCCGAAACACCGCCCGCCCCCCCAAGGAGCTCCCCGTCCGCGCCGGCTATTACTGTATCGACACCTTTACCCCAATAAACGGCAACGCCTTTCAGGCCGCCCGGCGAGCGGTGGACTGCGCCCTGACCGCCGCCGGGGAAATCTTGGAGGGCTACCGTCTGGCCTATGCCCTGGTGCGGCCGCCCGGCCATCACGCTGAGCGCCGTTCCTTCGGCGGCTTCTGCTACTTCAACTCGGCAGCCGTCGCCGCCCAAAGTTTAAGCGCCTACGGTAAGGCGGCCATCCTGGATATCGATTATCACCACGGTAACGGCGCGCAGAACATATTCTATAAGCGTTCCGACGTCCTTACCATCTCCATCCATGGCCATCCCAGCTTTGCCTATCCCTATTTCAGCGGCTTTGCCGACGAGAAGGGGATTGGGGCGGGCAAGGGTTATAACGTGAATATCCCACTGCCTGAGGAGGTTGACGGCGAGAGGTATCGCCAGGCGTTGGCGGAGATACTGGGGCGGATAGTACGGTTCCGGCCTCAGTTCCTCATTGTGGCTCTGGGCTTGGACACCGCTAAGGAAGACCCAACCGGCAGCTGGAGCCTTGAGGCTGACGACTTTGAAGCGGTGGGCAGGATGATCGGCTCGCTTCACTTGCCGACGCTGGTTGTCCAGGAAGGTGGCTATGACACCCGGGTGCTGGGCATCAATGCCCGCCGCTTTTTCACCGGACTCTGGGCAGGCTATTACTCGGTATAGAAAGGGTACGCGTTGGGGAATGAAGTTGTATGTCTCTGCTATTGCATAAATAGCTTGTTTTATGTAATCTCATAAATAGAAAAAATATTATAAGTTCTGCCTATTGGCACCCTAAGTGGGATGAGGGGACTTCAGAAAACGAGAGCGAACATCTTAGTAAAGGTTTTAGTGCCACCTTTTATCCTAACGATTTACAGCATAATCAAAACTGTTTCTTGCGAGTATGAAGAAGTGTTAATATATGGCCAGAGTTTACTATAAGGAGGCACTAATCAATGAATATCATATGGGATCCGATTATCAGTTGGCTTTTAGAACATGGCATTCGTATTGTCCTTATTCTGGTTCTATCTACAATTGCCTGGTTTATGTTGAAGAGACTTCTGCCACCGATTATACGTCGTTCTGTTATACATTACGGCAAGGGAGAAAGCAAAAGTGGAATGGACAACCGAACCAGAACACTCGTAAGAGTGTATATCGGAGCAGGTCAAATACTAATCTTTATAATTGCAGTCTTTATGGTTCTATCTGAGATGGGAATGGCCATCGGCCCGGTGTTGGCCGGATTCGGTGTCGCTGGTATAGCTGTAGGTTTCGGGGCGCAATACCTGATACGTGATCTTATCGCCGGGAGTTTCATAATTATGGAAAATCAGTACAGGGTCGGTGACCTGGTAAAGATAGGAGATATTTTTGGCTCAGTCGAAGAAGTAAATTTAAGGAAGACGGTTGTCCGTGACTGGGACGGTATGGTACATCACATACCGAACGGTGCCATTGAGATAGCCACCAATGCCACCAGACATTATAGCAACGTATATTTCGATGTCCCGGTTGCCTATGGCACCGACCTTGATCACGCGATAGAAGTGATGAATCGAGTGGGCAGCGAACTAGCTCAAGATGATGCCTGGAAGGATCGAATAACGGAAGCGCCTCAAGTTCTCAGGGTGAACAACTTTGGCAATTCCGGAATCGACATTAAGATCGCGGGTAAGGTCAAACCGCACGATAAATGGGCAGTAACAGGAGAACTCCGACTTCGGCTCAAGAAAGCATTTGACAATGAAGGTATTGAAATACCATGGCCTCACACTAAGGTGTATTTCGGTAATACGCCTAATCAGCAAGGAGGGACTAAGGAAG
>JABMRW010000091.1 GCA_013202445.1 Deltaproteobacteria bacterium
AACTGGGGACACGCGGATTTTCAGTCCGCTGCTCTACCAACTGAGCTACCTCGGCACGAACTTAATTGTAGCTATTTGGCGTGTTAGTGTCAAGGATTGCTGTTGACAAGGATGCCCGCCAGCACTAGCATTGGTTATAAGGGTATAGCTACTGAAATCAAGCGTAGAGAGGCGGGATTATGGCTCTTCTGGACTTAATCAAACAACGAAAAAGCGTCAGGGATTTCCGGGATGCACCGGTTGAGCGAGACAAAATAATGATGTGCCTTGAGGCGGCCAGGCAAGCCCCCTCGGCAAGCAATTCGCAGCCCTGGCGATTCATAGTGGTGGATGATAAAGAGCTCAAAGATAGGCTCTGTGACGCCGCTTTCGGCGGTCTATACTTCATAAATTCCTTCTGCAAAACGGCACCGGTTATGGTCGCGGTCATATCGGAGAAGTCCAAGTTCCTGACCAGAATCGGGGGGATGTTTCGGGGCACCAAATACTATCTCATAGACATAGGGGCAGCCTGCGAGCATTTCGTACTGGAGGCTGAAGACCTGGGCCTGGGCACCTGCTGGATAGGCTGGTTCAACGAAGGAGGGGTGAAATCGGTATTGAACATCCCGCGGGATAAAAAGATAGATATCCTGATAGCGCTGGGCTACTACGACCGGGAAAAGCTGGGGCCGGAACACGGCCGGGAGCCGTTGGACACAATTACCTCATTTAACTCCTACTAAAGGGTTATTGACAAGCTCTAAATATTGGACTACATTAAAGTCCCAACATGTAGAAACATGTAAAAAAGTGTTAACACGAGGGGGTGGGGGCAGGGAGATGAAGCGGACGGAAGGGCACTGGGACCGCAATAATAGGCGGTGGCTGGTGCCCTTTTTGATTTAAGTGGAGGTGAGCCATGTTTCACGGCAAAATCAGCCCGGAGATTGCCCGGGGCCTGAAGGTCCTGCGGGGGCGCATTAAGGACGCCGACATCCGCCCCTCTATACTCGATGAGACACTGAATATCGCCACCTGGAACATCCGCGAGTTCGGCAGAATGCGGCGGCGCAAGCGGCGCAGCGAGGCGGCTATCCATTACATCGCCGAGATTCTGAACCAGTTTGACCTCATCGCCGTCGTCGAGGTGCGGGACGACATCACCGACCTCAATCGGGTAATGAAGATTCTGGGGCCCTACTGGCGGGCGGTCTTTTCCGACTTCAACGCCGACCGCGCCGGCAACCGGGAGCGCATCGCCTACCTTTACGATAAGCGGGTGGCCGCTTTTACCGGGCTTGCCGCCGAGGCTAACCCGCCGCTGAGGAAAAACCGGGCAACCGGCGAGTACGAGCCGACCATCGTCTGGTGGCGCAGCCCGTTTATGGCCTCCTTCAGAGCCGGCAACTTCGATTTCATCCTGCTCACTGTTCATATCCGCTGGGGTAAAAGCAAGGCTTCCCGTATCCCCGAGCTGGAAAAGCTGGCGGAATGGGTTGATAAGCGCTGTAAGGAGAAATACGTGGTCGATAAGGATTTCATCGTTATGGGGGACTTCAACATCCCCAAAATCGATGATAAGCTGTACCAGGCCATCACCAGCCGGGGGCTGGAAATCCCCGATGCCCTGCTGGGCACCGACCACGGCAGCAACCTCGCCCGCAACAAGCGCTATGACCAGATATTGCACTACCGCCGCTATACCACGACCCTGAAGGGGGTGGGCGGGGTGTTAGATTTCTACCGCAACGACTGGCGGGCGCTGTTCCCAGAGGAGGAATACCCGGATATGGACGACAAGGAGTTTACCTACCAGATGTCGGACCACCTGCCCCTGTGGGTGCAGCTCGACACCTGGATTGAGGACGAGCAGCTCGACCAGATACTGAACCGGGGGTGATGGCCAACCGCAGCCTTTACCAAAAAGATAGAGGAGTAAAAAATGAGCAAATTCACCGAAGTGCTGGTGGTATCACCCCTTGCTGATGGGAAAACCTGGGTTACCCGGAAAGAGTTCGGCTATGACATCGGTGAAGAGGGCAGCGGCAACACCATTGATGTCCCCATAGGTTTTATGACCGACTTTGCCAGCATACCCAGGCCGCTGTGGGTAATCCTGCCCAGATGGGGCAAGTACGGGAATGCCGCCGTTATTCACGATTACTGCTACTGGGAGCAGAGCCGCTCCCGCCTGGAAGCCGACAGAATATTCCGCGAGGCGATGGAAGTGCTGCAGGTGCCCAGGTGGAAGGTCCGCGCCATGTACTATTCAGTGAGGCTGGGGGCTGGGCTGGCCTGGTCAGGTAACAGGCGAAAGAAGGAGAAGGGCATAAGCAGGATAGCGGCGGTGATGCCGGTTAAATCGGTTGAGGTGCCCAAATCGCTTCAGGCTAAGGGGTAGTGAACTTTCAGCTTTACCCCACCACCACGTTATCTATCAGCCTGGTCTTGCCGATTCTTACCGCCATTGACACTAAAGCCGGGGGTTTTACCTCGTCAAGTTCGTCCAGGGTTTCGGCGTCGGCGATGCTGATATAGTCAATATCGGCTAACGGCTGCTTTAGAATGAGGGCGGTCATCCGGCGGCGGATGGCGGCGGCGTTTCTCTCCCCCTCACCATAAAGCTTCTGCGCCAGTGTTAGTGCCTGATAAAGAACCGCTGCCTGCTTTCTTTCCTCGGGGTTTAGATAGGTGTTGCGGCTGCTCATGGCCAGACCGTCGGGCTCGCGCACCGTGGGCACGGCAACTACCTCCAGGCTCATATCAAGGTCAGCCACCATCTTACGGATAACTAACAGCTGCTGGGCATCCTTCTGCCCGAAGTAGGCTCTATCCGGCCTAACCAGCTCAAAGAGCCGGGCGACTACGGTGGCAACCCCCCGGAAGTGACCGGGGCGGGACGCCCCCTCCAATCGTTCGCCGAGCCCGCCTACCTCCACCCAGGCGTTGAACCCCGGGGGGTAAATCTCCTCCACCGGGGGCATAAAGACCAGGTCAACCCCCTCCCCCTCTAAAAGAGCCAGGTCGCGCCGGGGGTCGCGGGGGTACTGCCTGAAATCTTCCTTGGGGCCGAACTGGGTGGGGTTAACGAAGATGCTGACCGCCACCGAGGCGTTTTCGGCCCTGGCCTGCCTGACTAAAACTAAATGGCCTTCGTGTAGGTAACCCATGGTGGGGACAAAGCCAACCGGCCCGGGCATTTTGCCCCTTAACTGGCTCAACTCGGCGGCGGTCTCAACTATTTTCATAATATTAGAGAGGGGCTAACGCCCCTCTTAAACCTGTCTCAATAAATTATTATCCCGGCTTATTCGGCGGGAAATCTGCCGTCTCTGACCTCGTCACGGTACCGGGTGACCGCTTTTGAGATAATATCGGTCAGCTTGACATACTGCCTGGCGTGCTTGGGGACAAAGTCGGCAAAGGAACCGAGGATATCGTTGATAACCTGCACCTGCCCGTCGCAGTCCGGGCCGGCGCCGATGCCGATGGTGGGGATGGCTACCTTATCCGTTATTAGCTTCGCCAGCCGGGCGGGGATGGTTTCCAGAACAATAGCAAAAGCCCCGGCCTGCTCCAGAACCTTGGCGTCTTCCAGAAGATTGGCGGCCGCCTCCGGGGTCTTGCCCTGCATCTTGAAGCCGCCGAACTGGTGGATGGACTGGGGGGTAAGCCCGATGTGGCCCATCACCGGTATGCCGCACTCGACGATTCGCTTCACCTTTTCCGCCACCGTCACTCCGCCCTCAAGCTTAACCGCCTGAGCGCCTGCCTCCTGAATAAAGCGGGCGGCGTTGCGCAGGGCGTCCTCGACGCTGACGTGATAGGTCATGAAGGGCATATCGCCGATTACCATCGCCTGTTTGGTGCCCCTGACCACCGCCTTAGTATGGTGGAGCATCTCATCTATAGTCACCGGTATGGTCGATTCATAGCCGAGGACGACCATGCCCAGGCTGTCGCCCACCAGAATCAGCGGTATTCCCGCCTCGTCAAGCAGCCGGGCGGTGGAATAGTCGTAGGCGGTGAGCATGACGATTTTCTCGCCCTTGGGCTTCATTTCCTTTATCTGGTTTATGGTGACGCGCATCTATTTCTCCCATAGTGGCAGCGTCCCCACCGCCGATTTGACCTCGGTGATAACATTCTTTTCGTCAACATAGACACGGGTGGGGTGGTGCTTATGGACCTCGGCCTCCTCAACCTGGCGGTAGGTAAGGATGATAACCTTGTCGCCCGCGCCGGCCAAACGTGCGGCAGCACCCTGGATGCCAATCTCACCGCTGTCAGCTTCGGCTTCAATGGCGTAGGTCTCAAAGCGGGCTCCGTTGTTGATGTTCAGCACATGAACCTGCTCGAAGGGGAGGATGTCAGCCGCTTCCATCAGCTTCTTGTCAATACTGATGCTCCCTTCGTACTCAATATTGGCGTGGGTGACTCGGGCTCGGTGGATTTTGCTCTTAAGCATTATTCTCATCACAACCTCCAATTTATTTTAATCGGGTTGTTTAAGTATCGTTTGTAGCTCCCGGGCTTGAGATTGGTCTATTTTGCCCTTGGCTACGGCGATGGGTATAGTCTGCCGGCCAAGCTCACGGTAGGTGGAGAGGAGGTGGGGGGCAGTCTGCTTTAGTGCGTCAAGATGCTTGTTGATGGTGCCGATATCGCCGCGAGCGATTGGGCCGGTGAGGCAGTTGGGGATACCGATAGTCTCAATATTATGAAGCGTCCCGCGGAGCAGCGGGACTAAGGCTTTAGTGGCTTTTTGCTGGGGGACATCAAAGGTCTGCCAGAGGTCGGTGGCCAGCTTAACCAGGGTTACCATATAGTTGCAGGCAAAGACGGCGGCGGCGTGGTAGAGAACCTTGTCGCTGGCTTTAAGCTCTACCCACTGGCCGTCAAGGGCAGCCGCCATATCTTTAAGGGTGCTCAGCAGGGGCTCTTCCGCCTCCAGGGCAAATGTTGAGCCGGGTATATTCTCTATAGCCTGCCGGGGGCTGGCGAAGGTCTGCAGGGGGTGAAAGGCGCCCACTTTAGCCCCGGCCTCTTTAGCCGGCTGGAGAATATCGGTGGAGTCGGCGCCGCTGCAGTGGACCACGCTCTGGCCGGGGCGCCAGCTGACTTTAGAGACTACGGAGGCGATGGCGTCATCGGGGGTGGTAATAAAGATAAGCTCGGCGTTATCGGCAACGGCCTGGCTGCTATCAAATACGCGGCAGCCGCCGGCTGCCTGCGCCAGCTTTTGGGCCGATGCCCGGCTGAGGCTGGATACGGCCACCACGGGATAGCCCCTGCCGGCCAACCTTGCCGCCAGGGCAGTGCCTACCGTTCCCGCCCCGATAAAGCCTAGTTTTAACATTTTAAGCCAAACCGCACTAAAAAAGCCTTCTCCGGCACAGCAGAGAAGGCATTAATATAACAAGTCTATTTCTGCCGTCTCGGTCGTATCCGATCCAAGCGACCCAGATTGTTAAAAGTCTCGACTTAAAGGAAGCTTACCGCCTTTTGGGTCGATAGCTCTGGCTACTTAAAGTATAAAAGCTGACTATTTTTTTGTCAATGGCCTTTAAGTCATGGGAGTTTATGAGGCTCTCTGCGCCTCAACGCTTAGATATCTACTTACCAACCTACCCCCTTAATCCCCCTCCCTTGTAAGGGAGGGGGAAGGGTTTTTTAAAAAGAGGGGGCTAACGCCCCCTCTTAAACACCCCACTGGGTTAACAACTTTTTACAGGGGTGGGATAAAAAGGGCTTTAGCCCTTTTACCTTAAGGGTGGCGGGCGGGAAAAGATATAAATGGGGGTGGGGGGAGAAGGGGTCTCGTACCGCTTTTAGAGGGTGTTTAGCTGCCCACCCTCACCCACCCTCAAAGGCTTTACCTTTAGAAATCTTTTTAATGGGGGGAAGGGAAGAAAAACAAGACTTTAAAAAGGGGCGGGGTAACGCCACAGAGACTGTGCGTCAGCTTATAATTCTACCCGCCGCCGGGCTTGACCAGAGGGATTCTGGCGGCGCACAAGGGGCAGTCTTCCGGTGAGTAGGCCACGGTTTCCACCCGCAGACAGCTAAAAAGGGGAAAGCCGAAATCTATATTCTGCTCGGAGCGGTCAACCAGCACCCCGATGCCGATGATTTTACCCTTCAGCTTTTCCACCGCCGCTATAACCTCGCGGATAGATTTGCCGGTGGTGAGGATGTCATCCACGATTAGGACTCTCTCGCCGGGGTTGATGGTAAAGCCGCGCCGGAAAGCCCTTTCCTTTTCGCTTACCTTCTCGGCAAAGATGCCCCTTACCCCCAGCTGTCTGGCCACCTCAAAGGTGAGGATAATGCCGCCGGTGGTCGGTGCCGCTACCACCCCGATTTCCTGCTCGCGGAAATGGTCGGCAATCAGGCGACAGAGCTGCTCGGTGTAGCTGGGGTACTGCAAGACCTTGAACTTCTCCCAGTAGACCGGGGAGTGCAGGCCGGAGGTGAGCAGGAAGTGCCCTTTTAGTATCGCCCCGGCTTTCTCAAAGATTTCTTCGGCGTTTTCTGTCAACCTCACCCCCCAATAAAGTCAGTTATTCTTCTTCCGGGAAGTAATCGGGGACAACCTTCCACTCGTCCGGCGGCCAGATTATCAGCCACGCCTTGCCGATTATATCCTCCCTGGGTACCGTCCAGCCGGTATGGGAATCGTTACTGTTATTGCGGTTATCGCCCATAACCCAGTACTCGTTCTCGGGGATTATTTCCACGCTATAAGTATAGTTTGGCGGAGCCTTGATATAGGGCTCAAGTAGAGGAAGATTCTCGATATATACCACCCCGTCCTTCACCTCTACCCTCTCGCCGGGCAGGCCGATGATGCGCTTGATTAAATCTTCCTCCATGTTTCTGGGGGGGAGAAAGATGATTACATCGCCCCTTTCCGGCTCGTGCAGTTTATAAGTCAGCTTGTTGGCTACCACCCGCTCCCCCTCGTAAAAGCTGGGCTGCATGCTGGCGCCAATGACCACGAAATTCTGCACGGTGAATTGCAGCGCGAAAAATATGACTACAGCCAGTATTACCGTTATGACAAAATCGCGGAAAAACGCTCGCATTTAGTGGCTTTATCCTTTCCAGATCATACTATTATACCCTATATAACCTTATCCATCCAGAGGGACAAAAGGGGCAGTACCAGAGGGGTATTGACCCCACCATTTAACTTGTGTTTTCTTTCCCACCCTAACCCACCCTCATAGGCTGTGCCTCTAAAACTCCCCTGCGGTAGCCTCTTACCCCCAAGAAAGAGAGTTGATGAGAGGTGAAACCTCTTAAGGGCGGGTGGGTGGGACGCAAAACATTACTTTAAAAAGAGTGGGTAGGACGCTAAATATCCCTGCATTTGTACTTTTTTTGTAGTAGATGCTAGAATGGCTATGCTATGAAATACATGGGGCAGGCGCTTTCCCTGGCCCGATTAGCCCTGGGGCAGGCTAGTCCTAACCCGGCCGTGGGTGCGGTGGTAATTAAAAAGGGAACGGTGGTGGGACAGGGATATACCCAGCCGCCGGGCTCCCACCACGCCGAGGCACTGGCCCTTAAGCAGGCGGGGGAAGCGGCGCGGGGGGGCGTGATGTACGTAACCCTGGAACCATGCGCCCACTACGGGCGGACACCGCCCTGCACCGATGCCATCATCTCCGCCGGTATCAAAAGAGTCCACATGGCCATGCTCGACCCCAACCCCATAGTCTCCGGGCGGGGTAAAGAGGAGCTGGAGCAAAAGGGGATTAAAACCTACCTGGGTGAGGATGCGGAGGAGGCTAAAGAGGTTAATGAGGCCTATATCAAGTTCATAACCACCGGCCTCCCCTTCGTTACCGCCAAGTTTGCCATAAGCCTGGACGGCAAGATTGCCACCAGAAAGGGCAACTCGCGGTGGATTAGCGGCCCCGAATCTAGAAAGTACGTCCACTGCCTGCGCTACACCAGCGACGCCATTATGGCCGGGGCCAATACCGTTATAGCCGATGACCCCCACCTCACCACCCGCTGCAGCGGGGGAAAGGGGGGCACCGCCCGCAAGCAGCCGCTGAGGGTGATTATTGACGGCGAGGGGCGCACCCCGTTAACCGCCCGCGTCTTTAGCGAGCCGGGGGAAACGCTGCTGGTGCTGGGCCGGGCGGCCAAACCAGAAGAGAGAGCGGCTTTTACCAGAGCCGGCGCCGAAACACTGGAGCTGCCCGCCGCCGAAGGCCAGGTAGATTTGGGCAAATTACTGGAGGCGCTGGGTAAAAGGCAAATAACCAGTATTCTGGTGGAGGGGGGCGGGATTCTGCTCGGTTCCCTGTTCGACCAGGGGCTGGTGGACAAGGTTATCGCCTTTATCGCCCCGGTTATTATCGGGGGGGCGGAGGCCAAGACGGCGGTAGCGGGGAGAGGGGTGGACCAGGTGGCGGATTCGTTCCGGCTGGAGGGGGTGAAGGCAGAAAAGCTGGGCGATGATTTGATGGTCAGCGGCTATGTTGCCGCGAAAGGGGGGCGGCGGTGTTTACCGGGATTATAGAAGAGATTGGCAAAGTAATATCAGCCCGGCCGGGAAACCTCAGCGTTACCGCCGGCAAAGTCCTTGAGGACATGGAAAAGGGAGCGAGTATAGCCGTTAACGGCGTGTGCCTGACGGTGACCGGCTTTGATAATAAGTCCTTCGCCGTGGAGGTGATGCAGGAGACACTGAGCCGCACCAACCTGGGGCTCCTTAAAACCGGCGACGGGGTAAACCTGGAGCGACCTCTCACCCTGGGGGGGCGGCTGGGGGGACACCTGGTGCAGGGGCACATCGATACCACGGGCCGGGTAATTTCGGTTACCCCGCGCGGCGAATCAATAATTATCGGCTTTGAAGCCCCACCCCGGCTGATGTCCTACATCGTGGAGAAGGGCTTTATCGCCGTGGACGGCGTCAGCCTGACCATCGCCTCCAGAAATAGCAGCTCGTTCCAGGTATCGCTGGTCGGTTACACTCGGCGGAACACCATACTGGGCAGCCAGCGGGTTGGCGATACGGTCAATTTAGAGGCGGATATTATCGCCAAATATGTTGAGCAGTTCAGCCGGAACGGCGGTTCCGGTATAACCGTTGATTTTTTGCAGGAGCATGGGTTCCTGGTAGGTTAACAGGGGGGAGAACATGGGTTTAGCAAAAATTGCCGAGGCTATTGAGGATATAAATCAGGGGCGGCTCGTCATCATCGTTGACGATGAGGACCGGGAAAACGAGGGGGATCTGGCGCTGGCGGCGGAGAAGGTTAGCACCCAGGCGATTAACTTCATGGCCAAGCACGGCCGGGGCTTAATCTGCCTGCCGGTGGCCGGGGAGCGGCTGGACGAATTGCAGCTGCCGTTGATGGTCGACGAGAATACCTGCAAGTTCGGCACCGCCTTTACCGTATCTATCGATGCCAAGCACGGCACCACCACCGGCATCTCGGCGGCGGACCGGGCCAGGACCGTCAAAGCGGTGGTTGACCCCACCACCAAACCCGAAGATTTAGTCCGTCCGGGTCATATTTTCCCGCTGCGGGCGAGGGAAGGCGGGGTGCTGGTGCGGGCGGGGCAGACCGAGGCTATAGTCGATTTAGCCAAGCTGGCCGGGCTCTATCCCGCCGGCGTTATCTGCGAGATTATGAACGAGGACGGCACCATGGCGCGCTTACCAGAGCTTGAGGTGATGGCTGATAAGTTCGGCATCAAGATAATCTCGGTGGCCGACCTTATCGCCTACCGCCGCCGCCACGAAAAGCTGGTGCACCGGGTGGCCGAAGCCAAGCTGCCCACCCGATACGGCGAGTTTACCGCCATCGCCTACCGCAGCGATACCGACGCCGATGAGCACCTGGCGCTTGTGATGGGCGATATCCATAACGGCGAGCCGGTGATGGTGCGGGTGCACAGTGAGTGCCTTACCGGCGATGTCTTTGGCAGCTTGCGATGCGATTGCGGCGCTCAAGTT
>JABMRW010000092.1 GCA_013202445.1 Deltaproteobacteria bacterium
ATACCACCGTTAAAAGAGGCGGTAATGTAGTTATACCCAGCTTTGCCCTGGAGAGGTCGCAGGAGCTTTTGTATTATCTAAGCGAATTCCGGCTTGAGGGCCGCATCCCCCACCTTAAGGTTTTCGTCGACAGCCCCATGGCGGTGGAGGTTACCGGCGTGTTTGAGCGCCACCCCGAACTATTTGACGAAGAAATGAAAAAACTCCTGCGCCAGCAAAAGTCACCCTTTGACTTTCCCGGCCTGAATCTGGTCGAAACCGTTGATGAATCAAAGGCGATAAACCATATGGATGGTAGTGTCATTATAATTGCAGGCTCCGGCATGTGCACCGGCGGCCGGATAAAGCACCACCTGGTCAAAAATATCTCCAGGGAGGAAAGCACCATTATCTTTGTCGGCTATCAGGCGGCCGGAACATTAGGCCGGCAAATCGTCAACGGGGCCAAAAGGGTCAGAATGCTGGGGCAATACTATCCGGTAAAAGCCCAAATAGCGCAACTCAACGGTTTTTCAGCGCATGCCGACAGAGACGGACTTGTTAGATGGTTGTCCAGTCTGCAGAGACCACCCAGGCGTGTTTTTGTAACTCACGGCGAGCTCGATGCCTCACAACACCTGGCCGGTTTAATAAGTAGCAGCCACGGTTGGGAAACGATAGTCCCATCATACCAGGAGCAGGTTTTCCTGGATTAGAGGCTTGCCCCAAGGTATATTGAAGTGCATGGTTCTGTCCCCTTTTGACCTTTACCCGATAACAACGCTTCTACAGCCCGGCGGCTGACGCACATTCTCTTTTCGCCGATAAAAATTACTTCTACGGGTAGCTTATTTTGCCGGGCCAGTCGAAATGCCAAGTTCTTTGAGCATCCGGTCGCTTGTGCAAATTCGGGGATTGTCATGGTTAGGCGCTCAGGCTTAGTTGCCATCGGTCGCCGCCTCGGGAGCCTCGGTGTTAGGCCATATCGCCGCTTCTGATATCAACAATGCCCTAGACAGCCTTTCCCTGACACTAGGGCTAGGGTAGAGGTTGTACCGCTCCACACCTACGATTGTAGCTGTCGAAACGCCGGTCCTGGCCGCCAACTCCATAATGGAAAAGCCATGCCTTTAGCAGAATAGCTAGGCAAGCGGGACTGGGGGGGGCGTAAGATTCCACGACTTAAGACATACCTTTGCCAGCCTTATGTTGCTGCGCGGGGCAAAGCCGAAGGTTATCAGTGAGGCCCTGGGACATTCTAGCGTAGCCTTTACAATGGACACCTATAGCCATATAATCGAGGGGATGCAAGAGGACGCTATGGCGCTACTGGACGAAGTGCTGCCGGTAGGGGTATCTCAAAAAAATAACGCCAAATTAACGCCAACAGTAGACATAATATCTCATAAAAACTAGAATTTAGCTTCAACGCCAGCGTAGCTCAGGGGTAGAGCAGCGGTTTCGTAAACCGCCGGTCGACAGTTCGAATCTGTCCGCTGGCTGAGCCTGACCTGGATGCACCCGGGGAGCATACAAGTCTTGGGGGATATGTTGCTGAAGAGAAAGAAGTTCCTCATCGGTGGTATCGTGGTATTAGCTGCCATAGCCTATCTAGGTTACATGGGTTTTTCCGGCTCGGCAACCTACTACTATACCGTTAGCGAACTTATTGGACAGGGTAGTTCCGTTGTTGACCAGAATGTCCGGGTTAATGGTCAGGTATTAACTGGCTCGGTAGAACAGGAAGCGGCTGGCCGCATTCTCAGGTTCAGTATTATTAGCACCAATGGGGAAGAAACGGTTCCAGTAGTGTACCAGGGTGTGGTGCCGGATGCCTTCACCGAAGGTAATGACGTCGTTATCGAGGGCTACCTTGATTCGGCTGGCAACTTCCATGCGCACACACTACTGCAAAAGTGCCCCTCAAAATATACACCGGAAGCATCGGACGGGAGTTAGGATATAGCCTATGGCGAACGTTGGATACATTGCCCTGATATTTGCCCTGGTAACTTCAATCTACTCAATCGTGGCCTATGTGTTCGGACAGCGGAAAGGTAACACCACGCTCACGGAGAGTGCCAAGAACAGTCTGATTGCCACATTCGGACTGGTCTCGGTGTCAGTCCTCATCCTGTTACACGCTCTGGTTACCCATAATTTCCAGATAGAATACGTTGCGTCCTATACCAGCCGTGAAATGTCCTTACCTTACCTCATCAGTGCCCTGTGGGCGGGGAACGATGGCTCTTTGCTGTTCTGGGCATGGCTCTTATCCCTGATGGGTCTGTTGGTTGTCCTGCGAAAGCGTAACCGCGGCGCAGCACTTGTACCCTATGCTGCAGCTATCATCATGCTCACCGAAGCCTTCTTCCTGATTGTGCTCCTTCTGGAATCAAACCCTTTTACCGAGCTGTCCTACCTTCCCGCCGACGGCACTGGGCTTAACCCCATGCTGGAAAATCTGGGGATGATATTTCACCCACCACTGTTGCTGGCTGGCTACGTTGGTCTTACCGTGCCGTTTGCTTTTGCCATCGCTGCCCTGTTTACCAAAAAGCTCGATGAGGAATGGTTATTAACCATCCGCCGATGGACACTACTTGCCTGGCTCCTTCTTGGAGTGGGCAACCTCATCGGTGCCTGGTGGGCATACGTGGAACTGGGCTGGGGAGGATACTGGGCCTGGGACCCGGTGGAGAACGCCGGGCTGATGCCCTGGCTGATAGCTACCGCCTTCATTCACTCCGCTGTCATACAGCGACGGAGACACACATTCAAGGTCTGGAGTATGGTTCTGGCAATTCTCAGCTTCACGCTGACCATTTTTGGAACCTTCCTGACCCGGAGCGGTATTATCTCTTCAGTACATACCTACAGCGAGTCTCGCCTGGGTCCCTTCTTCTTTGCATTTCTTTGCATTGCTCTCTTCGGTTCATTGGGTCTACTGCTCTATCGCAGAAAATGGCTAAAGGGTGATGCAGAAACCGATGACATGGTATCCCGGGAAAGTGCCTTCCTGTTGAATAATCTGCTACTGGTAGGTGCCACCGCAGTCATATTCATAGGAACTATCTACCCGCTGATATCCGAGACATTAAGCGGAGCCAAGACCGAGCTCGGTGCATCTTTCTTCAATCAGGTGACCAATCCCATTTTGATAGCTGTTATAGTGCTTGCTGGCATCTGCACCCTCATTGGTTGGCAGCGGCCTTCGAACAGGAATCTTATTCGCAGATTTTTATGGCCCGGAGGGATAGCAATAGTATGCGGGGTGGTTCTTCTTACCCTGGGGATGGGGCAGTGGGCAGCCATAGTCATCTTCTCCCTGTCTTCATTCATTCTTGTGGCGATAGCATATCAGTGGCTGCAGGAGACAATGACACGGCGTCGGACCAGTGATGACAGCGCTACATCCTCCTTTTTCAGGCTGATTGGTGCGAACCGGTCACGCTACGGCGGCTATCTTGTCCACATTGCCATCGTCATCATTGCCGTCGGTATCACCGGTTCGTCCTTATTTGATGTTGAGACAGAGGTTACCCTAACGCAGGGTGAATCGGCAACCATAAAACAATATACCCTCACCCAGGAAGATCTATCTATGGGATACGTCACTGACAAGAAAGCCGTTGTGCAGGCCACTCTCTCTGTAAGCAGTTCAGGGAAACCAATCGGTGAGCTGACTCCCGAGAAATATTTCCATAGTAATTTCGAAGGTTCGGTGTCAGAGGTAGCTATCCGCAGTACCCTTATTGAAGACCTCTACGTTATCCTTATGGGCTGGGATGAAACCGGCGCTGTTTCCTATACGTTCATGGTCAATCCCATGGTCAGCTGGATATGGATTGGCGGCTTTGTTTTCCTCATCGGAGGGCTTATCGCTTTCTGGCCTGACAGGAGGAATCCCCGATGACTGTTCTGATTTCTATTCTACTGGCACTGGTAACACTGGCCTTTATCACCTATCCGTTCGTCAGGCGGCCCCAGGCACCGCTCAAGCAGGGCGAGAGTGCTAAGGGCACTGGATTCTGCCCACAATGCGGGGCAGAGCAGCGTGAGGACGACCTTTTCTGCCCCCGCTGCGGGGCCAGCCTTATCTAAACAACGAAGAATAATGAATAATGACTGAAGCGAATTCCCATTCCAGCGGAATCGAGGTGCGGGAGCTTACCAAGTCCTTCGGCAACCACCGTGCCTTGAGAGGGATTAACCTTCAGGTAGCCGGTGGTGAGTTTCTAACCGTCTTTGGTCCCAACGGAGCGGGTAAAACCACCCTGCTGCGTGCCTGTGCCGGACTGCAGCCCCCCACGCGGGGCCAGGCGTTCGTGATGGGCCACCCGGTCCTGGGCGGCGAGGAGCTCGTCCGCCATCACATCGGCTTCGCCCCGGACGCACCGCCGGCC
>JABMRW010000093.1 GCA_013202445.1 Deltaproteobacteria bacterium
ATGGCAACTATCGGCGCTACCTTGATAGTCTATTTCAGAAGAAAAAGGTGGCTCTAAAGGTCTGCCCGGGGTGGTTGCTTACAGCTTTACCACTTTGGCGGAGTAGACATCGGGCAGGGCCAGTATCTGCTGGCGCTGTTTTTCGGTTAAGTCTTCGTCCAGGGCCAGTATCATCAGGGCCTGTCCGCGGGGTTTTAGGCGGCTCAGGTGCATGAAGCTGATGTTTATATCGGCTTCCCCGGTTATCCTGCCGGCGGCGCCGATTAGGCCGGGGCGGTCGAGGTGGTCGCAGAACAGGAAATAGCCGCCGGTGGGGACAATATCAATCCAGTAGTTATCAATCCGGACGATGTGGACTTCCCCGCGCATTACCGTTCCGGCGACGGTGGTGACCCCGGCGCTGGTGGTGGCTTCTACCGTAATCAGGCTGGCATAGTTCTCACTCTCAGCCTCTTCCTGCTCCACCACCGCCAGGCCACGCTTTTTAGCCACGATATCGGCGTTAACCAGGTTGACCCGCTCCTCGCTTACCTGCTCCAGCAGTCCGCCCAGGGCGGCGGCCTTAAGGGCCTTGGTATCATATTCGGCGATATCGCCGTTATATTTAATCTGGATGGCGCTCACCTGCCCCTCAACCAGCTGGCTTACCAGCTTACCCACGGTGGTGGCTACGTTGATAAAGGGCGCCAGCACCGAAAGCATCTCCGCCGGTATAAAGGGGGCATTGACCGCATATTTGGCCGGGTGTCCCTTAAAGACATCGACAATCTGCTCGGCGACATCCCGGGCGGCCAGGACCTGGGCTTCAGTGGTGGAGGCGCCCAGGTGGGGGGTAACAATGATATTATCACTTTCGAAGAGGACGCTTTCCGTGGTCGGTTCGGTGGGGAAGACATCAATAGCGGCGCCGGCCACCCGCCCCTCCTTTACCGCCTTGGCCAGTGCCTCTTCGTCGATGAGGGCGCCGCGGGCGCAGTTGATGATTCGGACGGTGGGCTTGACCAGGGCCAGCTCTTTCTCGCCAAGCATTCCCTTGGTTTTAGCGGTTAGTGGGGCGTGCAGGGTGATGAAATCGGCTTCTTTGAATAGCTGTTTCATCGGCACCAGCTCTACCTGCAGGTTGAGGGCATGTTCCGCCGAGATAAAGGGGTCGTTGGCGATTAGCTTCATTTCCAGGCCCCGGGCGCGCCGGGCTACCTCTGAGCCGACATTGCCCAGACCGAGAATGCCTAGCGTCTTGTTTCTCACCTCGGTGCCCATGAATTCGCTGCGTTTCCAGACTCCGGATTTGAGCGAGGCGTTGGCCTGGGGGATATGGCGGGCCAGGGCGAGGAGGAGGGCAATAGTGTGCTCGGCGGCGGAGATGGTGTTGCCGGTGGGGGCATTGACCACCACGATACCCCGCCGGGTGGCTTCTTCAATATCAACGTTGTCCACGCCGACACCCGCCCGCCCGATAACCTGCAGCTTTTTGCCGGCGGCTATTACCTCGGCGGTGACCTTGGTCTGGCTGCGCACCATTAAAGCTTCATAGTCGCCGATTATGGATATTAACTCTTCGGTTTTTAGCCCGGTTTTAACATCCACCTGGGCGTACTGGTGCAGGATATCTATTCCTTTTTCGGAGACTGGGTCGGCGATTAGGACTTTCATGTTTAGTTACTCTTGAAACCCGCCTGGGGCAGTACTTTCTTTATGGCTGATATTACCTCTTTAACGTCATCTTCGGTTGCCCAGCCCAGGTGACCGATGCGGAATATCTGCCCGTCCAGTTTCTGCTGGCCGCCGGCGAGCACCACGTCATGCTCTTCCCGCAGAATCTTGAGCATCTTCTTGGTGTCCAGCCCGTTGCTAGCGGCGACGGAGGTAACAGTGTTGGAGGCATAGCCTTCTTCGGCAAAGGGGGACAGCCCCAGCGATTTTATTCCCTCCCGGGCGGTTTTGCCCATCCGGGCGTGGCGGGCGAAGACATTGGCCATACCCTCTTTCAACATCATATCCAGCGCCACCTCCAGGGCAAAGAATACCGAGACGACCGGCGTCCAGGGTGTTTGCCCCTTTTCCAGGTAGCTCTTGGCCTTGGCGAAATCCCAGTAGAAGCGGGGCATCTTGGCTTTCTGGTTTGCCTGCCACCCCTCCTGGCTTACGCTGACCATGGCCAGCCCCGGGGGAACCATCCACCCTTTCTGGGAGCCGGTGACGGTGACATCGCAGTGCCACTTATCTACCGGCAGGTCGATTGAACCCAGGCTGCTGATGGCATCAACAACCAGCAGTTTGCCGGCCTCCTTGACTACTGAGCTTATGGAGGCCAGGTCGTTGGTAACACCGGTGGAGGTTTCATTGTGGGTGACCAGCACCGTTTTTATCTCCGGGTCAGCCTTGAGCGCCTTGCGTATGGCGTCGGGGTCGGCGGCTTTGCCCCATTCAAAGCGGAGGGGTATTATCTCGGCGCCGAATTCTTTAGCAATGGCGGCGAAGCGTTCGCCGAAGACGCCGATGGATACCGAAAGCACCTTATCCCCCGGGGACATGGTGTTGACGGCCACCGCCTCCAGGCCCCCGGTGCCGGAACCGGAGAGTAGAAAAACGTCATTCTTGGTCTGAAATAGCTGCTTTAGTTTGGCGGTGACATTATTGAGTATCTTGGCAAACTCCGGCCCGCGGTGATTTATCATCTGCCAGCCCATTGCCTGCAGCACTTCCTCGGGGCAGGGGGTAGGTCCTGGAATGCGTAGCTGTTTCATTTTTCTCCTTTGTTGGCCTGGTATTGTGTAATATTAAATATTAGCACGTAGGCTGGGAATAAATCAATTTCACCGCCCTACAGTATTGACATAATGTTGACGACCGCAGGCCCTCTTCCAGAATACACTCCACCTTATTGCCAGATTGGTGTTTGTGGAGCTACTTTTGCTCTTCTTTTATACCCGCCAGGTTCTTGGCCAGCTTCTTTTTAGACTCAATATCGGCGTTCCGCAGGATGGTCATCCGGTGGGTCTCTGGTGAGCCGGCGCCGTGAATGTTGGAGACAATGTCTCTGCTTTCAAAGGCCAGTTTTTCGATGAGCCGGAAGATGCGCACCCGGTCCTCTGTGGATACGCCGTCAACGCCCTTGAGGTACTTGGTCAGCAGGGGGCCGATATCCGGGTTGGCGAAGTCCTTGTCCGAGGGCAGGTCGGTGGTCATGCCGCCGGCAATCTCTATCATCATACGGATTACCTCGGCCAGCTCCTTGCCCTCATATAGCTTGGAGGTATTGGATAGCACAGGGTCTACGGTGTAAATGCCGGAAGGGGTCTCGGTGGACTCCACCGAGGCGGCGATGGAGCAGCCGTAGATGGCCTCGGTGACCTTGAGCATCTCGGCTAACTTGTTCTGTATGTGGGATACCTTGGGCAGGCCGTTGTAGTCGGCGGCGGTGGCGGCGGCGCCAATGAGCACGTCACCAACACCGCACTTGCAGCCGCCGTGGGAGTGGCGGTGGTAGTTGCCGAAGTTCCGTACCATGTCACCGGCATACTCGTATTCCCCGCACAGGAACACGCGCTCCCAGGGCACGAAGACATTGTTGAAGATGACCATGGGCGAGAACTTGCTGAACTCGACGTTGCCCAGGTCGCAGCCCTGGAGGGGTTGGGCTTCCAGTGTGCCCCGTCCGTAGACGTGGATTAGGCCTTCGGCGTCATTAGGAACGGCAAAGCAGACGGCGTAGTCCTTATCCTCCTCGCGCATTTCCCTGGTGGGAACAATCAGCCCCCAGTGCGCGCACATGGAGCCGGTCTGGTGTATTTTAGCGCCCCTGACCGTGATACCGTCCTTGTTCCGGTCGACCACGTGCAGGTACATGTCCGGGTCTTTCTGCTGGGAAGGCCGCAGCGAACGGTCGCCCTTGACGTCGGTGACCCCGCTGAAGACCACAAGGTCGTCCTTCTGGACGAACTTAACGAACTCCTGCAGCCGGGGCCAGTACTCCGTGCCGTGTTTCTGGTCGCAGTTAAAGGTCTCTATGCCGACGGCGTTTATAGCGTCCATGCCGGTACAGCGCATGTAGCAGCCGCCAGTCCTCTGGGACAGGAATTTAAGCATTCTTACCTTGGTTAACAGGTCGTCCGGGCTCTTGTAGAACTTAAGAAAGCGGCTGACCTCTTCGCCGATAAGGTCTGACTGGGCAACCAGGAACTTTTTACCCTCCGGGTCGTTTTCCATCTCATAGGTCTTGGCCACCGCGGCGGCCATGTGCTTTATCAGCGGGTGCTGGTGAACGTTATCTACTTTTTCACCCAGGATATAGGCGGTGGGGTGAATATCTTTTAGCGATTCATAGTATTGTTCAGCTGTCTTTAATGCCATTAGTCTTGTGCATCCTCCTTGAGATAAGTCCGTTTAAACCGTAGTCAGACCTGTTAAGTTTAGCATGTAGCCAGACCGGTTGTAAAATTTTGGGCGTTGGAAAACCAGGTTGGTCGGTTTGACTTAAGTCCCGATAATTGTGTAATATTGCAGGTGCTGCTATGAGGCTCTACGAGTTTGAAGGGAACGATTTACTGCACCGTGAGGGTATACCTGTACCTGATTATGCCCTGGCGGCTACTCCCGGGGAGGCGCGGGAAGGGGCGGAAAAGCTGGGGCTACCGGTGGTGGTAAAGGCTCAGGTGCTGACCGGAGGCAGGTGGCTGGCGGGAGGAGTGCAGACCGCCCAGTCTTTGGAGGAGGTGGAGGAGGCGGCCCGCCGCATACTGGGTTCGTCAATCAGGGGCTGGCTAGTACAGAAGGTAATGATTACCCCGAAGGTGGACAGCGTCCGGGAGTTCTATATGGCGGTCACTATAGATGAATATAGTGGCACCCCGGTGGCTATCCTCAGTGCTGCGGGTGGTGTATCGGTTAACCAGATAGCCAGGGAACGTCCCGAAGAGGTCGTTTCCAGGTATATTTCGGTTATCAAGGGGCTCCTCCCCTCCGAGGCCAGGCGGATGTGTCGGGGGGTGGGCCTGGAGGGTGCCGAGGTGAGCCGGGTAGCCAATATGCTCAGCGCGCTGTACCGCGTTTTCCGTAATTACGATGCCCTGATTGCCGAGATTAACCCACTGGTTAGAACCTCCGAGGGGGATTACATGGCGCTGGACGCAAAAGTGGAAATTGACGACTCTAGCCTGTACCGCCACCCCGAGCTTAACTTGAGTCTGGATAGCCGTATTCCCAACACCCTGGAGCGGAAGGGACGCGAAATTGGAGTTACCTATGTTGAACTTGACGGGGATATAGCCATCATCGCCAGTGGCGCCGGGCTGGGAATGGCCAGTATGGACATTATCAGCCGCCGGATGCGCCCGGCCAATTTCCTGGAAACGGGAGGGGCTATTACCGCTGAGCTTATGTACAAGGTTATGGATCTGGTCTTGCAAAAGGAAGGAATAAGGGCGGTGTTTATTAATGTCTACGGGGGAATCAACCCCATCCACGAAGGGGCCGAGGGGGTTGTTAAATATATGAAGGAGCACCAGGTTACCGTACCGGTGGTGGCCAAAGCCCTGGGTAATCACCAGGAGGAGACCTGGGAGATTTTCCAGAATAACGGAGTCCATGTAGTTACTGATGTATCCACGGAGAAGGGTGTGGAGCAGCTTGCCCGCCTGCTGGAGAGTGACAAGTGAGCATCCTGCTGAACCGAGAGACCAGAGTTCTGGTGCAGGGCATTACCGGCAGGATAGGGCGAGTCCAGACCAAGTGGATGCTTGATTACGGCACCAACATTGTTGCCGGTGTCACCCCTGGTAAGGGTGGTGAGGAGGTAGAGGGTGTGCCGGTTTATGATACTGTCGCCGAGGCTGTGGCCAAGCAGGGCGCCGAGGCCTCTGTATTTTTTATCCCGCCGAAGGCGTTCAAGGAAGCCGCCCTGCAGAATATTGACGCCGGCATCAGCCTTATCGTTGTCGTTACCGAGCATATACCAGTCCACGATGTTATGGAAATCAGGGATTATGCCAGTGAGCGCCAGGTGCAGATTATCGGCCCCACCACTCCCGGCGTTATTACTGTCGGTGAGGCCAAGATGGGGATAATGCCGGCCAACATGTTTACCCCCGGCCGCATCGGCGTAATCTCCCGAAGCGGCACTCTTTCCTACGAGATTAGTATCAACCTGTCCACTGCCGGCCTCGGCCAGAGTACGGTGGTTGGTATGGGGGCTGATTCGGTGGTATTTACCAGCGTACCTGAGCTGCTGAGGCTTTTTGAAAAGGACCCGGGCACTGACCTGGTGGTGATTGTCGGGGAGGTGGGGGGTGTCCAGGAAGAGAATGCGGCCCAGTTTATCGAACGCTGGATGACCAAGCCGGTGGTGACCTATATTGCCGGCCACAATGCCCCCGAAGGAAAGAGGATGGGGCATGCTGGCGCCATCATTCAGGGCGAGCATGGCACGGGGACACCCCAGAGCAAAATGGCTGCCCTGAGAGAGGTGGGTGTGGATGTTGCCATGTACCCGGCAGAGGTGGTGGAGCTGGTTAAAGGGCACCTGGCACCCTCTTAATAACCTTGATTCAAATACACGACTCCCAGATTGATATCTTTTTGGCTTTAGGCCGTTTGGGATATTAGATGAATAAAAAGAGCAAAGGGTTAATTCCTCCCGGCCTGGTTTATGTGGCGGATAACATTATCTCCAAGCAGAACCTGCTGGGTGCCCCCAGGGGTACCGGGGCGAAGTGGGCTAAAGAGCTTGACCTGCCCCGCCAAGCCGAGACCGTGTTCTTTGCCGGTTGCGGCTATCAGTATAACACCAGCCTGCAGTCCCTTATGTCTATGATAAGGAAGCTTGATAAAAGTCCCATCGGTGCCGAGCTGCCTATGGGCCTTGCTGGTTTTCAGAAAAAGCTGGGTATTGACCCAGCACAAGCGTACCGCCGGCTGGTGGCCAGGGATAAAGACTCCGACGCCCAGCCTTTGCGGGATGCAGTAAAGGTGCTAAAAGAACTGGGGGTTGAGTTCGGCTATCTGGCTGAGGATGAGCCGTGCTGCGGGGGGCTCTTGCATTATATCGGGCTGGAGAAAGAGTTTGCCCGGAATGCTCAAAATATATATGAAAATCTAAAGTCCCACGGGGTGAGACGGATTATCGGCATCGTTCCTTCCTGCACCTATACTCTGGCTGAGTTGCTTCCCAAACATGTCCCGGGATATGACCTGGAGGTTAAGCATTTTTTGCAGGTAGTCATGGAGGGGGTAGAGTCCCGCCAGTTGCGCTTTCCCCGTGAGGTTAAGGTTACCTATCATGACCCCTGCCAGCTTTCCCGCTATCTGGGGCTTATAGAGGAACCACGCCGGATACTTAAGTCTATCAAGGGTATTGAGCTGGTTGAGCCTGACTGGACACACGGGGAGTGGTCTACCTGCTGTGGGGGTGGGGGCGGCTTTGAGGTTGTTTTCCCCGAGTTAAGTCAGATTCTGGCGGCAAATCGGGCCCGGGAGCTGGTTGAGACCGGCGCTCAGATTATTGTTACCCACTGCCCCGGCTGCGTTATGCAGCTAGAAGAAGGGCTTAAAGCTATGAAAGTTAAAGACGTGGAAGTCCTTGACCTGGCACAGGTAGTGGCTATGGCTATGGGAGTGTGAAGAGAATGTCTGTCTTTGGCGAATATAAGAAAGAAATTATGGACGCTGCCCATAACGAGAGGATAAGGCTGGCGCTGTCACGTGCCATCAAGCAGTACCGGGCTAATGTTGATAACGCCCTTAAGCAGTTCCCCCAGACCGTCAAGCTGGCGGAAGAGGTCAGGGAGATAAAGGAAAAAGCCATCGGCAAGATGGACCAGCTGGCGGAGCAGGCATGCCAGGCCATCGAGGCCAACCACGGTAAAGCCTATATCGCCAGGACCGCCGACGATGCCCTGAATATTATCGGGGGGCTGGTGGGCAGCGGCAAGCTCGTCGTCAAAGCCAAGAGCATGACCTCTGAGGAGATAGGGTTGCGGGAGCACCTGGAGGAGGGGGGCAACGAGGTCTACGAAACCGACCTGGGGGAGTTTATCGTGCAGAAACTGGGTTCAAGGCCGATGCACATCCTGGCGCCGGCGGTTCACGTGCCCAAGGAAGATGTCGCCCGGCTCTTGTCCGAGATTACCGGTGAGGAACTGCCGGCGGATGTCGAAATACTGGTAGCCACCGCCCGGAAGTTACTCAGGGAGAAGTTCTTTGAGGCGGACATTGGTATTAGCGGCTCTAACGTGGTTGCCGCCGAGACCGGCTCGCTGTTTCTTATCGAAAATGAGGGCAATATTCGCCTCGCCACCGGCGCTCCGCCGGTCCATATCGCCCTGGTTGGCATGGAGAAGCTGGTGCCCACCCTGTCAGAAGCCTGGAAGGTGGCCGAAGTCACCTGGCGATATGCCAACTATACTATTCCCCAGTATATAAGCGTCGTCTCCGGGCCGAGCTGCACCGGCGATATTGAGAAGGTGATAACCTACGGCGCCCACGGCCCCGGGGAGTTTCACGTTATCTTTCTGGACGGGGGCAGGGCTGAGTTAGCCCGGCACCCAGTGCTGCGCCAGGTGCTCTACTGCCTGAGGTGCGGCGGCTGCCTCTACGAGTGTCCCGTCTTTGGGGTAACGGCCGGCCACTTCGGCGACAAGTATTTTGCCGGCATCGGCGCCGTTTGGGCGGCCATGATAACCGGCGATAGGGAAAAGGCGGCGGCACTGGCCTATACCTGCCTGACCTGTGGGCGGTGTAAGGTAAGGTGCCCGGTGAAGATTGACGTGCCGCAGATGGTGGTTGAGCTGAGGAAATTACTGGTGGAGGAGGGGGCTTAAAATGAAGAATTACGATGTTATCGTTATCGGTTCCGGTTGCGGCAGCATTATTGCCGACGAAGCGGTAGCCCACGGCTTTAAGATGGCCCTGGTGGACCGGGGGCCCCTGGGGGGAACCTGCCTCAATGTGGGCTGTATCCCCTCTAAGATGCTGATATATCCGGCGGATAGGATAGTCGAGATAGAGGAGGCCACCAAAAAGCTGGGTATTGAGGCAGGGATAAGTAATATTGACTTTAAGTCAATTATGGCGCGGATGAGGCATAATATACGGGAAAACCAGAACCACATCAGAGAGGGCATTAAGCAGGTCAAAAAGCTGGACTTTTACGAAGGCGAAGGGCATTTTACCGGTGATTATACCTTGGAGGTTAACGGGGAGAAAATCAAGGGGAAAAAGATTTTCATCGCCTCCGGCTCGCGGCCTTTCATACCGCCGATAAAAGGCCTGGACAGCGTAGACTATTTAACCAATGAGACGGTGCTGGAGTTGAAGGCCAGGCCGGATAGTTTAATCATCATTGGCGGCGGCTATATCGCTGTTGAGTACGGGCATTTCTTCGCCGCTATGGGCACTAAAGTTACTATGCTGGAGATGGCCGACCGGCTGGTCCTGCCTGAGGAGCCGGAAATATCAGGGCTTTTGCGGAAAGCATTGAGCAAGCGTATGGCGGTCCATACCGGCGTCCAGGCGGCAGAGGTTAAGAGGAAGGGGAACGGCGTTACCGTTCTGGTGAAGGATAAGAAGACCGGCAAAGAAAAGAGTTTTAGCGGGCAGAGTGTCCTGATGGCTGTGGGTAGGAGATCTAACGCCGATATATTAAAGGTGGAAAATAGCGGTGTGGAGACGGATGAGCGGGGTTTTATCAAGGTTGACCGGAATCTTGAGACCAGCCAGAAGAATAATTTTGCCGTCGGGGATGCCAACGGGCAGCAGATGTTTACCCACGTGGCCAACCGGGAGGCGGTAATAGTGGTCCACAATGCCTTCCATGACGCCAAGTTCGAGATGGACTACAGCGCCGCTCCCCACGCCATTTATTCCCATCCCCAGATTGCCTCGGTGGGGCTGACCGAGGAGAATGCCCGAAAAGACCATAAGATATTAGTGGGCCGGGCCAAGTATAATGATGCGGCCAAGGGGGAGGCCATGATGGAGACGGAGGGGTTAGCCAAGGCCATCGTGGAAAAAGAGACTGAAAAGATACTGGGTTTTCATATCATAGGGCCCAGTGCCCCAATACTGATTCAAGAGGTGGTTAACGCCATGGCCTCGGGCGGACACACCGGCGAGATAGACCAGAGCCTTCATATCCATCCCGCCCTTACCGAGTTGATAACGACGGTGCTTAATAACCTGGAGGAGCCCTAAAGCCTAAAATTGGGGAAGTGAGCCGCAGAGGACTCAAACCTCCAACCGGCCGTATAAAGTTGTAATATTTCGAGCTTCCAATGTTGCTTGGCGTTACACAATTCAATTTTGTCACTTGGCTGAACAAACCAAGCTTTTATGACCTTATCTTCACACTTAAGGTCTGGGGCATTCTAAGTTATCAATGATTCCAGTAAATCACAGAATTCTCGGACATTTTCAGTAGAGCCTTCGAGTTGACCTAATGGGCTGACCGCCAGTCCCCAATAGTTGGCAAGTCCCTTCTGACACTCCCTCCGGTACAAGCTGGGTCCCCAGTCCATGCAAGATGATGGTCTAAAAGCATGAATTCGGCAACGGGTCACTTTACTACCCTCCA
>JABMRW010000094.1 GCA_013202445.1 Deltaproteobacteria bacterium
ACGAAGTTGCGGTTGGTGGTAGAGACGCACCTCTCGCCATCGGCCAGAACTCCCATATGCCCGCCCAGGCAGGGACCGCAGGTGGGGGTGCTGACCACCGCCCCGGCCCGGATAAATACTCCCAGCATTCCCTCGGCCAGGGCGTCTAGGTATACCTGCTGTGAGCCGGGGATGATAATGCACCGCACCCCCGGGTGTATTTTCCGTCCTTTCAAGATCTGGGCAGCAATCCTCATGTCCTCAATGCGGCCGTTGGTGCAGCTGCCGATTACCGCCTGGTTAATTTCTATGTTCCCCACCTGGCTCACCGGCCTGGCATTAGCCGGGGAGTGGGGTAGGGCAACCTGGGGCTCAATATCGGAGACATCATACTCAATAATATTTGAGTATTCCGCACCGTTATCCGGCTCGTATACCAGGTAGGGGCGCTCGGCCCTTGATTTTACATAAAGTTGCGTCTTGTTATCCACTCCGAAGATGCCGGCTTTAGCCCCGGCTTCAATGGCCATATTAGCCATGGTAAACCGGCCGTCCATGGACAGGGCTTCTATCGCCTCGCCGGTAAATTCTATGGCCGAATACAGGGCGCCATCAACGCCAATCTGGCCGATGGTATACAGGATAAGGTCTTTACCGCCCACCCATTCCCCCAGATTTCCGTGGTAAACCAGCCTGATGGTGGGGGGCACCTTCATCCAGATGTCGCCGGTGGCCATGGCGGCGGCGATATCGGTCGAGCCCATGCCGGTGGCAAAGGCGCCCAGAGCCCCGTAGGTGCAGGTATGGGAATCAGCCCCGATGACCACCTCCCCCGGCAGCACCAGCCCCTGCTCGGGCAGAAGCACGTGCTCAATACCCATCTCACCCAATTCAAAGTAGATTAATCCCTGCTCGTGGGCGAACTCCCGCATCAGCTTGGCCTGCTCGGCGGAGGCGATGTCCTTATTGGGCACGAAGTGGTCGGGCACCATTACCACCTTGCCGGGGTCAAAGACCCGGTCTACCCCCAGCCGCTTAAACTCCCTGATGGCGATAGGGGCGGTAATGTCGTTAGCCATAACCAGGTCTACCCTGACGTTGATGAACTCCCCAGGGCTGACCTCTTTGTTATCGCTGTGTTCGGCCAGCATTTTCTCGACTAGAGTCAATGTCAGCTTCCTTTCTTAGTGGCTAACAGCCGGTTGAGGGCGTTCATATAGGCTTTGGCGCTGGCGACGATGATGTCGGTATCGGCGCCCCGCCCGGTGTAGGTTATGCCCTCGCTCTCTATCCTTACCAGCACCTCCCCGATGGCGTCAATACCCTCGGTTACCGATTTAACGGTGAATTCGGTAAGCTCGTTGGGCACGTTCACTATTCTATTGATGGCCTTATACACGGCGTCAACGGGACCGGTACCCAGGGCGGCGTCAGCCAGCACCTTGCCCTCAGGACCGGTAAGCCTGACGGCGGCGGTGGGGATACCCCTGTCGCCGCAGGAAATCTGGACGCGGTCAAGGTGGTAGACTTCGGAGACGGTGCGTTGCTCCTCGGCAATGAGGGACTCGATGTCCCTATCGGTGACCCCCTTCTTTTTATCGGCCAGCTCTTTAAAGGCGGTAAAGGCGCGGTTGAAGTCCTCCTCGTTCAGGCTGTAGCCCAGCTCGGCCAGGTGCTCTTTGAAGGCGTGCCGCCCGCTGAGCTTGCCCAGCACCAGACTGCTGGAGGGTATGCCCACCGTTTTAGGGTCCATTATCTCGTAGGTTATCGGCATCTTGATGACGCCGTCCTGGTGGATTCCGGACTCATGCCGGAAGGCGTTGGCCCCGATGATGGCCTTATTGGGCTGAACGACAAAGCCGGTCAGGTCGCTGACCAGTCGGCTGGCTTTATATATCTGGTTGGTATTAATCTTGGTGCTCAGGTGGAAAAAGTCCTGGCGGGTTTTGATAGCCATGACGATTTCCTCCATGGAGGCGTTGCCCGCTCTCTCCCCGATGCCGTTGACGGTGCACTCCACCTGCCGGGCTCCCCGCCTCACCGCCTCCAGGCTGTTGGCCACGGCCAGCCCTAGGTCATTGTGGCAGTGAACGCTGATAACAGCCTTCTTGATATTGGGCACATTGTTGATAATGCCCTCAATCAGGTTGCCGAACTCACCGGGGATGGCATAGCCCACGGTATCGGGGATATTCACCGTGGTGGCGCCGGCGTCAATCACTGCCTCCAGTATCTGGTAGATATATTCGGGCTCGGTGCGGCTGGCATCCATCGGGGAAAACTCGATGTCGTCGGTGTACTTCTTGGCCCGTGCCACCATCTCCCGCGCGGTGTTCAGCACCTCTTCACGGCTTTTTTTGAGCTGGTAACCCAGGTGTATATCCGAAGAGGAAAGGAACACGTGTATCCGGGGGTGGGCCGCCTCTTTGACGGCCTCCCAGGCACGGTCTATATCGTCGGGGTGAGCCCGGGCCAGCCCGCAGATTACCGGTTTGCGCACCTCTCTGGCGATGAAGCTTACCGCCTCAAAATCGCCCGCCGAACTGATGGGAAAGCCGGCCTCGATAATATCAACCCCCAGCCTCTCCAGTTGCCTGGCTATATCCAGTTTCTCCTGGACATTTAACGTACCCCCTGCCGCCTGTTCCCCGTCCCTTAGTGTGGTATCAAAGATTATTACTTTATTCATAGTATCCTCCTGGGAGAAAAAACTTCATTAAGTGGATTTATCGGCAAGGAAAATATTTTCCCCGCCGGCCGTGTTTACCCCTCCCCTATATTGGAGAGGGGCTAATAAGGATGAGTTTATTTCCCCCAGTAAGGGTAAATTCGCCGAGATATTTCAGCAAAGCTCCACTTTTTCTTTCCAACCCATCCCCCTGCCCCCTTTATTATTTCTTGAGCCAGGGCATCATTTCCCTTAATTGCCGCCCCACCAGCTCAAGCGGGTGCTCCTCCTCCATACGCTTGAGGGCATTATGCACCGGGCGCCCGGCCTGGTTTTCCAGTATCCACTCTTTAGCAAAGCTGCCGTCCTGAATCTCGGCCAGGATGTTCATCATCTCTTCTTTGACCATTTCATCAATAACTCTGGGTCCCCGCGTGTAGTCGCCGTACTCGGCGGTATCGCTAATCGAATAGCGCATATAGCTCAGGCCCCCCTTGTAAATCAGGTCAATGATGAGCTTAAGCTCGTTACAGACCTCAAAGTAGGCTATCTCCGGCTGGTAGCCCGCCTCCACCAGTGTCTCAAACCCCG
The DNA here is from genome assembly GCA_013202445.1 of Deltaproteobacteria bacterium. Taxonomy (GTDB): domain Bacteria; phylum Chloroflexota; class Dehalococcoidia; order Dehalococcoidales; family BS750m-G39; genus JABMRW01. Next base: position 3,239 of record JABMRW010000094.1, read on the forward strand.
CCTTTATCAGGGAAGAAATACCACCGCAGAGCACCGTTTGTTCACCGAAGAGGTCGGTTTCGGTCTCCTCGGCGAAGGTGGTTTCGATGACCCCCGCCCGCCCGCAGCCGATGCCCTTGGCGTAGGCCAGGGCGATGGACAGTGCCTTACCCGAGGTAT
>JABMRW010000095.1 GCA_013202445.1 Deltaproteobacteria bacterium
AAACAAGATAATGAACGGTTCAAAATACCGTTGATTTTTAAGGAAACCATATAAAGAAAAACGTCTAATCATTGCTAACGCTGTTCAGGAGCTGTTTACTATGAATCCCTGATTCTCCGATAATCCTTACTACAGGTCAATCTGGCTATCTCTCCTCGATTACTTCAGTAACCAGTTCCCTAATCTTCTTCTTCGACTGTTCTAGCACACGTTTTCCTGCAGAAGTAGCCAGATAGTATTTTCTGACCTTACCCTCGACTACTTGTGAGCTGCTTTTCAAATAGCCTGCCTTTTCAAGACGATGTAGCGTGGGATAGAGTGTGCCTGGGCTAATGCTATACCCATGTCTAGCCAGTTCTTGGGCTATCTCTGTGCCGAAGATTGACTCCTTCGAAGCATGGTACAGGATGTGAATTTTGATGAATCCCAAAAAGAATTCCCTATCTAGCATGATAACACCTACCGATATTGCGATACGATATTGTATTCTGTAGGTTTGTTCTTTGTCAACATACTATCTGGGGAGAGCCTTAACCTTTGTCTTCGAGAGCGATTGGAAATTGGGTTTACTTGGGTATCGGCTGTATGGTCGCATAATTGCTTATAACGTTGGCTAGCGTGGAAGGTTCATTTAACAAAATAGCGTTTTGTTAAATACTAAGTGTGATCCGCAATCCAGAACTGATTGATGTTGGAATTATTTCGAGGGGAAAGCGCAGAATATAGAAAAACATTAACGTTTCGGGCTTGATTTATCTGTATTAAGATCTCAACTTCTGTTTTTTTGAACTACCAGTGAAACTCCTTCTCTTCCAGTTGTCGTACCAGACAATCAGCCCGGGCATTACCGTAATCGTTATCAGCAGGCTGAGGAAGACGCTGACCACAGTGGCGATGCCGAAGTCCCGAATCATAACGAAGTTGGAGGCTATCAGCACCCCAAATCCCCCCAGCGTGGTTAAGGCGGTGGTGGTGATGGCTCGTCCTATCTTGGAAATGGCCGTGACCATGGCCTTTTCAGGGGGCACTCCCCGCCTTTTCTCTTCATCATAACGCCCCATGAGCAGCACCATGAACTCGGTGCAGATGCCGATGATGAGCACCCCCAACACGGCGGTAAGCGGGTTGATGGGGATGCCGATGAGGTACATATCCAGCGAAGACCAGGCGATGACGGCCCCGACCGGAATGATGGTGAAGACGATTTTGCCGAGACGGCGGTAGACCGCCAAAAGCACAAGGAATATGGCACCGAGGCAGATGAGGTTCAGGTTAAGCCGGGTGCCGACTAAAGCGTCTATGGTGCTAGTGCCGAGGGCCAGGCTGCCCACTGGGGAAACGCGCACCCCGGTGGGGGGGTCAGCCTCTTCCTGTAAAAGTAGTAAAAGGTCATGGGTCTCTTCCAAGGATATGTAGCTTATGTTAAAGGAGACGCTGGCCATTTTATGGTCAGCGGAGAGAAGCTGCCCTAGGTAAGAAGGGGGCAGGCCGGCCAGTATGGCATCAATCTCCTCTTGAGCCGGGATGTCCCCGCTGGCGGTCTCACTGACCACCGACGCCAGGCTGCTGGCCGAGATAAGCTCGGGGTGGAATGATAAGGCTTCGTCCTGATAAACTTTAAGCCAACTCAGCATCTCCGTTCCGGCGATGTCCTCATTAGACTCCACCATAAAAGAAACTACTCCCCCGCTGCCGACAATTTGGCGCAACTCACGCAACTCCACCAACGCTGGCGTATCTTGGGGCATCAGCGTTTCATAATCCGTATTCGTCGGCAACCAGTGGTCGACAATTCCGCCACCGATGGCGAAGACAATGGCTATAATGAAAATCCAGACAGTATGATTAATAGCCAGCCTGCCTAGGCGCAATAAAACGCGCTCGATGCGGCTGCTGGCCTTGGAGGCCGCCTCTTTCAGCTTTTTAATTTCCATTTTCTTATCGCCCAGGTAAACGATGCTGTGGAGCAAAAAGAGGGCGATAATATAGCTGATGAAGATACCGATAGCAAGCGCCATGCCGAAGTCCTGTATCATTGGCACCTTGGAGATATAGAGGGTAATGAAGCCGATGATGGTCGCCAACAGGGCGATGCTAACCGCGGGGAACATACTTGAAAGCGAAGACACTATAGCATCGGCCACCGTCCGGCTACGGGTGACCTCCTCCTGGTAGCGGTTGTGGAACTGGATGGAAAAGTCGATGCCCAGGCCAATCAGTATCGGCAGAACCACCATAGTAGCCATGGTCAGCGGCACTCCCAGATAGCCCATCAGACCGAAGGTCCACAGGGCGCTTAATCCTACCATACCCAAGGAGAGCAGTCTCCAACGCACCCGGAACATGAATATCAGGATAAGCACCATAACAGCCACTGACAGTGCCAGCAGTAAGGCGATGTTGCTGCCGATACTGTGGCTGATGGCGTCCACCAGCTTGGCATCCGAGACTATAGTAACTTCTACCTTATCTAACGGCTGGCTGGAGAAGAAATCATCAATATCAGTGACCGCCTGCAGGGCTTCCGGGTCGCTCATGTTGCCGGTGGGGGTAACGATGATGAGGGCGTGGCCGTCATCGGGGATAAAAGACTGCATCGCCGGGCTGATGGCGCCTTCGGTATAGTAGAGTACTGAGGAGACAAAGGCGGGATTGTCCAGCGAAGGCTCGCCGATAAGCTGCATCTGCTCTATCTGGGACTGGAACATCTGCAAGACTTCGGCTCTAGCCTGCTCAGCGGCCATCTCCTGCTCCATCTCACCCAGGCCCATCGCCGCCGCTGCCGCTCTGGCCTCTGCCGCCGCCTGCTCTTGGGCCAGCGCCAGCTGCTCTTCGAAGGCCCGCCTGGCCTGTTCGGCTTCCTGCTGGGCTAACTGTAAAATAGTCAGCGGGCCGTTGATAACCCGGTAGCGCTCGTCTGCGGAGAACTGCTCCTGAAATTCGGAGAGGACGGCCAGGTTAGGGGTGGAGAAGATATTGTCAAGGGTGCCGCTGAGGAGGATCGTAATCGGCTCCCCGCCGAACTGTGCCTCGTAATGCGAGTTGTCCTTAGCGATAGGCGATTCCGGCGCCACCAGAGCATCGAAGCCGGTCTCTGTCTCCAGCATGGTAATGCCCGGTACAGCCGCCGCCGAGAGTAACAAAGCAACGGCCAGAATTAACCAGGGCCAGCGCTCGATGAACCGCGCCAGCGCTTCTGAGAACCTTTTCATCGTTGATTGCCCCTCCCTTAAGTAACTCCCCAGACGTTTAATGATACTAACTATAATAACCAGTTGGTAATAACGAAGTCATAAAATGAAAGGGGGAAAAGTTACAAAATTATGACATTATAGGCCGTGGTTTCTGGCAACCAACTCCACTAGTCCGCAAGGTGTAACAAATGTCCATTTTGTGTCGTGGATAACAAGAAAGGCTGGATATCTATTCACAGATATCCAGCCTTCGTTAATCTCAATTCCCACAGTATCGGCTTTAGCTCTTTCCTATCCTGAACATCTTAGTCCCACATACGGGGCATACACC
>JABMRW010000096.1 GCA_013202445.1 Deltaproteobacteria bacterium
CCACTCACCGTGAGGCACTCTTAGCGAGGTATCCTTAACCTCGCGGGCTTTCTCACCGAATATAGCCCGCAGCAGTTTCTCCTCGGCGGACAGCTCGGTCTCACCCTTGGGGGTAATCTTGCCCACCAGTATGTCGTCCGATTTCACCTCGGCGCCGATGCGGACGATGCCTTCTTCGTCCAGCTCACGCAGGCTTTCCTCGCCGACGTTGGGTATATCGCGGGTAATCTCCTCCGGTCCCAGCTTGGTATCGCGGGCTTCTATCTCGTGCTTCTCGATGTGAATGGAGGTGAACTTGTCATGCTCCACCAGGCGGTTAGAGATGATAATAGCGTCCTCAAAGTTATAGCCTTCCCAGCTCATAAAGGCGCAGATTACATTCTGCCCCAGAGCCAGCTCGCCGGACTCGGTGGAAGAGGTATCCACCAGAACCTGCCCCGCCTCCACCCGGTTGCCCTTGCTTACTATCGCTTTCTGGCTGATGCAGGTTCCCTGGTTGGTGCGGACGAATTTCATCAGCGGGTATATGTCCTTCTCGCCGTTATCTCTGGTGATGGCAATCTCGGAGCCGGTAACCGAAGTTACCAACCCGCCGTGCTGGGCGAAGAGGACCTGCCCGCTGTGCTTGGCGACCTCGGCTTCCATGCCGGTGGCGACCACCGGTGCCTCGGGGCGGAGCAGGGGCACCGCCTGCCGCTGCATATTAGAGCCCATCAAGGCGCGGTTGGCGTCGTTATGCTCCAGGAAGGGTATTAACGCGGTAGCCACGCTGACTATCTGTTTGGGGGAAACATCCATAAATTGTATCTCGTCGGGAGCCACCCTCACGTAGCGCTCGGCGTACCTGGCCTCGACCTTCTCGTCGACGAACTGGTTATTGGGGTCGAGCCTGGCGTTAGCCTGGGCGACAATAAAATCATCCTCTTTATCGGCGGATAGATAATTAATCTCGCTGGAGACAAAGGGAACTACTTTTATTTTAGTTTTGGATAATTTGGCCAGCTTTGTGGCAGTCTGGGGGGTGATAACAGCCCCGGCTTTGGCTATGGTCTTGCCCTCGCCGTCGGTCACCGCCTCCCTGGTCGTCCTGCCCACCAGGTCATCGGATTTATTGCCCAGCTCGCTGATAACCTTGCGGTAGGGTGTCTCGATAAAGCCGAAGCGGTTAATCTGCCCGTAGGTAGCTAAGCTACCGATGAGGCCGATGTTGGGTCCCTCCGGCGTCTCGATTGGGCAGATTCGGCCGTAGTGGGAGTAGTGGACATCCCTGACCTCAAAACCCGCCCTCTCGCGGGATAACCCTCCCGGTCCCATGGCCGATAGGCGGCGCTTGTGGGTCAGTTCGGCCAGCGGGTTGGTCTGGTCCATAAACTGGGAGAGCTGCGAGCCGCCGAAGAACTCCCTGACGGCGGCCATTACCGGGCGGATATTGACCAGAACGCTGGGGCTGATTACCTCGGCGCTTAAGATACTCATTCGTTCCCGGACCACCCGCTCCATGCGCAGCAGCCCGATGCGGAACTGGTTTTGAATCAGCTCGCCAACGGTACGCACCCGGCGGTTGCCCAGGTGGTCAACATCATCCGGGGTATCATTGCCGTTATTAATCATTATAATGTGTTTTACTATCTCGACGATATCTTCCTTGGTCAGCGCCCGCTGGCTATCCGGAATATCAAGCCCCAGCCGCTTATTGAGCTTATACCGCCCCACATCCCCCAGGTCATAGCGCATGGGGTCAAAGAACAGGTTCTTTATCAGTTTGCGGGCGTTATCAATGTTAGGCGGGTCTCCGGGGCGCAACTTCCGGTAGATGTCAAGCAGCGCCTCCGGCTCATCCTTGACCAGAGGCTCGCGGTCTACGGTTGTTTTAATGTACTGGTGGTCAGGTTTGTTATCTTCGCCGGTGAATAGCTCCAGCAGCTGCTCTTCACCGCTGAAACCGATAGCCAGCAGCAGGGTAGAAATGGGGATTTTGCGCTTGCCGTCTATCTTGGCTGAGATTACATCCCGGTTGCTGGTCTCCATCTCCAGCCACGCCCCGCGGATAGGGATGAGCTTGGCATGGCACAACGGGCGGCCGCTGGTGGCGTCTTCTTCAACGGAGAAATAGACACCCGGCGAGCGCAGCAGCTGGCTGACGGCCACTCTTTCGGCGCCGCTGGTAATAAAGGTGCCTTTAGCCGTCATCAGGGGAATGTCACCGAAGAACAGCTCCTGTTCTTTGATTTCCCCGGTTTCCTTAACCAGTAGCTGTGTCCTGACGTACAGGGGGGAGGCATAGGTCAGGTCTTTCTGCCGGCAGTCGTACTCGGTGTGATGGGGCTCACGGAATTCGTAGTCGATGAAGCTGAGCGCAAGCCGGTTGCCGGTAAAGTCCCCAATGGGGGATATTTCCTTGAGCAGCTGCCTCAGCCCCTCTTCCTGAAACCAGCGGAAGGAATCGGTCTGGACCTTAAGTAGATTGGGTACTTCTAGTATCTGGGGTAACCTGGCGTAAGATTTCCTGGGGACAAATGGCGTTTTTGGTTCACTGTTTGTTGGTAACATAAAAGCTATCTCTCACCTACTCCTAACGTAAAATGATAAAGTTTTGTACCAATGCAGCACTTAGCCAAAAGTTAAACCGGTGGTGGGCAAAGAGGTATAATAAGGTGAAATTTGAAGTGGCATAATATAAACTTAAATGGTACCACTAAATTTGGATTTTGTCAATACCCTTTGGTGCTATTTTCATAAAAATATTTAATTGTCCTTAGATCTATTCTTGCAGGGGGATGAGGCAGATGAAGCGGAGCGTCTCGCCGCCGGTGTTGATAAAGCAGTGGTGCTCGTTGGGGGCGATAAATACCACGCTGCCGATGCCTATGGGGGTTTCTCCCTGGGCGCCCCGTCCCCGGCGGTGATGACATCGCGCTTAAAAACTCCGGGTAGCTCTTCGCTGGGCCGGGTGTCGGCATAATTAGTTATCTTCATAGCGGTATAATCTCCTTGATATTGGTGGGGAAGGGGGGATTTGAACCCCCACGCCTTGCGGCACATGATCCTAAATCATGCTCGTCTGCCAATTCCGACACTCCCCC
>JABMRW010000097.1 GCA_013202445.1 Deltaproteobacteria bacterium
AGGCAGGCCCCTCAATGATGAAGCGAGCTCTATTTCAAGCCGGGGATATTGCACGCAGGTATGACCCGCAGCTTGCCGATCTTTATTACAGGGAGATGGTGCAGCATGGCAAGACACACCTGCAAGCCATGGGAGCAGTGATGAGTCACCTGGGAGCCAGGATAATGGCGGTACTGCGAGAGGGTAGACCATATGAGTTGCGAGATAGCCAGGGCAAACTGATAACAAAGAAGGAGGCTATGGAACTCATCCGGTCAGCGTATAAGGTACCTGAAGAAACAAGACAGGCTCGGCGGCATCGCAAATCTAATGTGGGGAGGCTAACCGGTCGCAGAACGCGTGAGGCAGCTAAAGCTCCTCAGTCAGGACCACTCATACCTCCCCAGAAGACAGTGTACTGCGGTGAGGAATTACAATCAATGGCTAATTAAGGGCTTGGCATCAATTAGGAAATCTTATTGTTGAATTAGTAATGAGGTTCATGCCCCCTTGCTTATACTGAACTCTCGAAAGACATTCTTCTGGCCAACTAGATAGAGTGTCGAGAACTTAAGGTCTAGAGTTAGAATATGCGTATTAACAAAATTGTCCAGCTTTGCACTATCTACGACTTCTTGGAAATGCAATGTATCGTCGAAGATTATGATTAGAGATGTGTTAGCAGGATAATCTTTGCCTGCTTTCCGTTTTAGGGCGTCAAGAATTCTTCCCAGTTCATTTTTAGCCACTTTTGCTACTTCGACAGCTTCAGCTTGTACTGAAACCTCGAGTCCGGTTTTCTGTGTACCTGTCTTAGAGACAGTCCCATACTTGAACACGTAACCGTGTTTATGTAGTGCAACCATCCTCAGGTAATCGTTTTCCCCTTCGTGAGATTGGGTTATCTCAACATAACTTTGCGAGGCAGGTTTGGTTCTTAGGTCGGTCACCACCGCATCATAATTTTGATTGCCAATGATTGGTTGCATAAGTATTTGGTCGTTATTGCCAAACTTACGACATCCAAATAATGCTAGAGGATAGACTTCTTCCATAAGCTGCTTTGCAAGTCCCCTATGTAGTCTTAGGTCTTCTAACCCCTCGTCGGTAGAGCCAATCTGCTCAATCCTCCGATTTAACCAGCTATGTAACTCCGAAGGGGTTCGTTTCTTAGTCAGTTCCTCTTTACTAATATCTTTGTTTGACATGCTTAACCATATCAACCGAACTATGAGCTTATCAATTGTAACAGAAAAATTTTTGTAATTGCACAAATTGACGGTTTGTGTAGTATCTAGCATAGATTAACCAGTTGGTTGATTAGAGGGCCGTGCTTTAGTTGGTTACCTCTACTATTAAAGTTGTCCCCTTGCCCGGTATGGACTTCACTTCAAGAGTGCCACCCAACAGCCGAGCCCGCTCCTGCATTCCGGCCAGTCCCAGCTTACCGATACGGGGGAGGTCGTCAACGTCTCCTCGCAGTTCAAAGCCGTGGCCGTTGTCACTGATGGTTACCTTGACTTCGTCTCCGTCGAACTCCATTGCCACCTGCGCCTCAGAGGCGTGGGCATGCCGCCTGATATTGTTGAGCGCCTCCTGAACTATGCGGAACAGCAGCACCTCAACTTCGGGTGGGAAACGCCTTTCTCCGCCGAGTATCTTTAGTTCGGCACCGATGCCGTCGGACTCTTGCAGGCTCTTCACCAGCGATCTAACTGCCGGGATTAAACCTAAATCGTCCAGCAGGGACGGGCGCAGGTTTTGGACGAAGCGCTGCATGCTCTGCAGCCCGCGATTGAGCTGGGTCTGCAGGTCTTTGAGGAATAAGACCTCGTTGGAGGCAAAGCCGTGCTTCTTGCGGATGAAGTTGTCCAGTTGCCGCGATAGAGAACTCAGTACCTGGGCTGTATCATCATGGAGCTCACGGGCAATACGTTTCCGTTCCTCCTCCTGAGCCCTGGTTATCTGCTGCAGGTGGTAGCGCAGGTTTTCTTCGGCACGCTTCCGCTCGGTGGCGTCTTCCAAGGTCTCGATGGCGCCGATTATTTCTCCGTCGGTATCTCTTATGGGGCTTGCCGTAAAGTGGAGCCACCTTCCGTTTTTGCCGAGGTCGAGGAAGAAGTCTTCGGCTTCATAGGCGCCGTCAATCAACTGGGATTTTTTACACATGCCTTGATAATATGTTTCTATTTCGTTTTCCTGGGCTCCGTCCACCATTAAGTCGGCCATGGTCGGCCTTTTTTCACTGTAGAATGCCCGCCACTGCTCATCGGTGCCGATTATCTTGTCCCTTTTTAAACCGGTAAGGGCTTCAATGGCTATGTTCCAGTAGATAACCCCGTGTTGCTTATTGATGACGAATAAGGGAATAGAGGAACCATCAATAATCTTGGCCAGCATTTCCGAGCCCAGTAGACTTTTAGCCATAGATATTACCCCGATATCTTAAATGGAGAGGAGGGTCAAGGCAGCTCTTCCAGGGTGAACCAGCCTTTTCTCAGGCCGTACAGCACGGCTTCGGTGCGGGAGCCGACTCCCAGTTTGTTGAAGATAGTCCTCAGGTGGCCCTCGACGGTGCGGTTACTGAGGTGAAGTTTATCGGCGATGTCTTTATTGGTCATACCCTTGGCGGCCAGCTTGAGGATGTCTGTTTCGCGGTTGCTGAGGTGATCGGATGGTTTTTCCAGACCCCGTGTCTTGCCCGGTAGTTTAAAGTAGTTCATGACCTTGCGGGCGACAATAGGGTCGAGGACGGGCTCACCCTTATATACCGCCCGGATGGCGCGGGTGAGTTCATCTCCGCTGACATTTTTTAGAAGATAACCGGCGGCGCCAACCTTGAGCAGGGCGAAGACGTATTCGTCATCGTCGTAGGCGCTTAAGATAAGCACCGCTGTGCGGGGACTTATTAGCTTGATTTGCCGGGTGGCTTCGATACCATTGAGCTTGGGCATGGCGATGTCCATGATGATTATATCGGGTTTCAGGTCGGTGGCCATCTGTACCGCTTCCTCACCGTCGCTGGCCTCGCCTATAACCGTCACGCCCTTCTCGTCTTCTAAAAGACGGCGGATGCCCTGCCGTGTTATCACATGATCTTCGGCCAGAAGTACGTTTATATTGTTCATAAACTTATCTCCCCTTATGTAATCATATCAGAGCCGGGTATATCTATTCAAGCGTGGAAACAGCTGAACCTTTTACCTTTAGTTGGGTATTACTACCTAAGTTATATCACCTGGTACTTCGCTGTTAATAAGTGGTGCTGGCGCTGGGAAATACCCGCTTAAACAGAGCAATAACACTGGATAAAACGGGCGTGATAACGGATGGAGACGGGCTTTAAAAGTATTAACATAAAACTAGCGGATGGTGAAGGAGGTTAGCTGATGGAGCTTACCCTTGATTTTCCTAAAGTGAAGGCTATCGTAGAGAGCTACACGGAGAAGGTTGATTCTCTAATTGATAGCTACGCCGGTAACAAGGAGCAGCTGATATCTCTACTGCAGGATATTCAGGCTGAGTTTAATTACCTGCCCCAGGATGTGCTGGTCAAAATCAGCCAGAAGCTGGATATCCCCCTGAGCCAGGTTTTTAGCGTGGTTACCTTTTTCCGGGCTTTCACCTTGAAGCCGAGAGGACGCCATCTGGTGACCGTTTGCCTGGGCACTGCCTGTCATGTCAAGGGGGGTCAGAGGCTGGTGGACAAGATGGAAAGGGATTACGGAATAAAACCCGGCGAGACCACCGAGGATATGAGATTCAGTCTGGAGACAGTTAACTGCCTGGGTTGCTGTGCTCTGGGGCCGGTAGTGGTTGTCGACGGGAAATATGAAAGCAAAATAAACCCCGATAAGCTCGACCGCGTCTTGAGGGGATACAAATAAACTCTTGAGGGGGCGTGAAATGGTAGAGCAGGTACGAAAGCTGTTAGAAAAAAGGGTGGAGAGCACCGCCGAACTGGAGAACCTGCGGCAGTCAATACTTGACAAGAAAGACTCCAGCCGGACCTGCATATCGGTGTGCGGGGGCACCGCCTGCCGCGCCTCTGGAGCTGAGGCGGTGGTCGATGCTTTTGTTGATGAAATCGAGAGGCGGGAGCTCCAGATACAGGTGGAGCTAAAGGAAACGGGGTGTCACGGTTTCTGTGAACGGGGGCCTCTGGTGGTTATTCAACCCAAGAGGATTTTCTACCAGCAGGTAAAGCCGGAGGATATCCCGGAGATTATTGCCGAAACCGTACTAGGCGGTAAGGTTATCGAGCGGCTGCTATATGTAGACCCGGTAACCAGCCAGAAAATCATCTACGAACCTGATGTTCCGTTCTACAAGAAACAAACACGAACTATTTTCGGCGCCAACGGAGAGATTGACCCCACCAATATTGAAGATTACATTGCCAGCGGCGGTTATTCCGCTTTGAGCAAGGTGCTTGTTGGGATTAAGCCCCAGGAGATTGTTGACGAGATTAAAAAGTCGGGCTTAAGGGGGAGGGGTGGCGGCGGCTTTCCCACCGGCCGGAAGTGGCAGTCCTGCCGTGACGCCAAAGCTGATATTAAGTATGTTATCTGTAATGCCGATGAGGGTGACCCTGGCGCCTATCAGGATAGGAGCCTTCTCGAGGGTAATCCCCACAGTGTTCTGGAGGGGATGATTATTGGCGCCTATGCCATCGGCTCCCACCAGGGCTATATCTATGTCCGCAACGAATATCCTTTAGCCGTAGGGCATGCCCGGATAGCTATCGAGCAGGCCATGGATTACGGGCTGCTGGGGGAGAACATACTGGGCTCCGGCTTCGATTTCAAGGTGATGATAAATAAGGGGGGTGGCGCCTTTGTCTGCGGCGAGTCCAGCGCCTTGATGGCCTCCCTGGAGGGCAAGATAGGCGAACCGAAGGCTAAATATATCCACATGTCGGAGAAGGGGCTGTGGGATAGCCCCAGCCTGCTGAATAATGTCAAGACCTGGGCTAACGTGCCCCTGATAATTAACAAGGGGGCGGACTGGTACTCTAAGATTGGCACCGCCGGCAGCAAGGGAACGATGATATTCTCCCTGGTGGGGAATATAAATAACACCGGCCTGGTGGAAGTGCCCATGGGGATAACGCTTAGGGAGATGATTTTCGACATTGGGGGAGGTATCCCCAACGGCAAGAAGTTCAAGGCGGTGCAGACGGGTGGTCCTTCCGGCGGGTGTATTCCCGAGCAGTTGCTGGATACGCCGGTGGATTTTGACGAGCTTACCAAGCTCGGCTCGATGATGGGCTCCGGCGGCATGATAGTGATGGATGAGGACACCTGCATGGTTGATGTCGCCAAGTACTTTATCGAGTTCCTAAAAGGGGAGTCCTGCGGTAAGTGCACTCCCTGCCGTGAGGGGATAAACCGGATGAGCGAAATCCTGAACGGCATTACCCAGGGGAAGGGTAAGCTGGAAGACTTGGATACGCTGGAGGACCTGGCGGGGATTTTAAACGCCGGCGCACTCTGCGCCCTGGGTCAAACGGCGGCCAATCCCGTGCTGAGCACCCTCCGTTACTTCCGTGATGAATATATTGCCCATATTGAGCAGAAGAAGTGCGCGGCCGGTGTCTGCCGGGAGTTAATCCGGTATTCTATTGACCCTGAGAAGTGCCAGGGCTGTCTCAGGTGCTTGAGGGCCTGTCCTACGGGAGCCATCACCGGCGAGAAGCGAGAAGTCCACACCCTGAACCAGGGTCTGTGTATCAAGTGCGGCGCCTGCTACGACGTTTGTAAATTCAATGCCGTAATAAGGCAATGAAGGAGGTATGTTATGGCTAAGGTATGGATTGATGGCGAGACCTCTATAGAGGTGGAAGATGCCGACGGGGTTAACGCGTTTAACTTTACCGTCGATGACAAGCAGATTATAGTTTCGGCCGGTCAGACGATTCTGGAGGCGGTGCAGCGCAGGAACGGAATCGGCAATATCCCGGCGCTCTGTCATCACCCGGCGGTTAAACCCTATGGGGCTTGCCGGATATGTACCGTCGAGGTAAGCGAGGACGGGGGCTCTAAATTTAAGTTCGTCGCCGCCTGCCTTTACCCGGTGAAAGAGGGCCTGATTGTCAGAACCAACACGGAAAGGATCAGGCAGCTGCGCAAGGGGATAATCGAGCTGATGCTGGCCCGGTGCCCCAACGTAAAGAGGATACAGGAGCTGGCCGAGGAATACAGTGTTGATAAGCCGAGGTTCGTCCTCGGTGACCAGGACTGCATTCTCTGCGGGCTGTGCGTCAGGGCCTGCCAGGAGATAATAGGCAAGTCGGCGATAAGCCTGGTCAACCGGGGTATCTACCGGGAGGTGGCCGCCCCCTTCTACGCTTATGAGCTGACCGAGGAATGCATCGGCTGTGGCGACTGCGCCTTCGTCTGCCCCACCGGCGCTATTGAGATGGGAGACGACAGCAAGCCGGTGCTGCCCAAGGTGAAGATACCCTATGCCGAAGTCGAGGCGCTGATGAAAAAGGAAACAGCCGCTACTTCTTAGGGACTGTTTATTAGTCTAGCATCAGCAAAGGCACAGCCATCAAAGTCTTAAGAAATGCCCAGTGGCTGTGCCTTTTCATATGAAGTGATGACGCTTCAAGACGCACTGGCATAAGTCTTAATTAGCACAGGTAATAATATACTATAATGTTAAATCACATTCATGCAATTTGGTCATATTCCAGCGCTATGGTATGTGAATAAAACGGACTTCCGTTATATCAATAAAATAGCAAGCAACCGTCGGGTTTTAATACTTAATGTAGTTACCAGATAATACAGTATGACATACTGTGCAGTTTACTAACTCGGTAAGTCTACAGTTATAATTGTCCCTTTACCAGGTTGGGATTGTACCTTTAACGTACCGCCCACCAGTTGGGCACGTTCCTGCATTCCGGTCAAGCCAAGCTTACCATTCTTAGCAAGGTCGCTTATGTCCTCGGGAAGGTCAAAGCCTTCACCGTTATCAGTGATGGTTATCCTTGTCTTGCTCTCGTCAAACTCAACCGTAATTTCAGCGCTGTTAGCACCGGAGTGGCGCCATACGTTTCTCATGGCTTCCTGAGTGATGCGGAAGAGTGCTATCGCTGCCTCTTCCGAGAGGCGACGTTCCTTACCCACAACCTTGACCCCGGTCGCTATCCCGGAGTGTTCGGCCACGTTAGAGGCCAGCCACTCCAGCGCAGGTAGCAGTCCCAGGCGGTCCAGTGCTGCCGGCCGCAGGTCCTGGCTCAAACGGCGAACTCCCTTTAAGATATTATCAGTCTGTTGCCATAGCTCCTCCAAGCGGAGTCGATTCTCCTCGGATAATCCTTTATCACCGGAAGCCAGAGAGTCCAACTGTCGGGAAAGCACAACCAGAGCCTGGATTGTATCATCGTGCAGTTCATGGGAGATGCGCTTTCTTTCCTCTTCTTGGGCTCGGGTGGCTTGCTGCAGATAGAAGCGCAGGTTTCGCTGCGTAACGCTCAATTCTTCAGCAATCTCCTGCTGCTCCTGCCGGGATATCTCCAGCCGGGTACGATATTCCCTCTCCTTGCGCAGCGACGCGAAGCTGATGGCCACTACGTTACCGATAATGAAAACGGCAGCGGTTTCAAAAAGAGCATCAATCGGGTGCAGTGATATGAATAGAGCGCGTGGCAGCATACTCAAAAGAGCCGCCAGTGAAGTGATGAAAGCACCTCGCCAGCCAAACAGAAAGCCAGCCCATACCATTGGTGCCAGGAAGAGGACTCTCTCGAAGGCGTGGCGGTCCAGGCCGAGGCTGGACATCAATGGGGGTAGAAAAGAGGGGTAACTGAGGATTTCACTATAGTGGACTAGTGTAATTAGCGCGAGTATTAGCAGAATGAACCAGAAGCCAGGTCTGCGAAAACTCTTGGTTAGCCCTGTCGATAGATAGCGAGCCACAGCCATACTTTAATACTTCCCCGGTGCTTGATTCTCAGGACACATCGTCGAGGTTAACCCAGCCCTGTTTCAAGGCACGTACTACCGCTTCGGTCCGTGAGCTGACCTGCAGTTTGTTAAAGATGTGTCCCAGGTGAGCTTGAACCGTGCGCAGGCTGAGGCAAAGCTCATTGGCAATCTCTTGGTTGCTTTGGCCCCGGGTCGCCAGCTGAAGTACCTCAATCTCTCTCTCGCTCAGGACCCTCGGCGTTTCTTGCCCAACCGGTTTGCCGGCAGCCGGGGTTAAACGGTTAAGCACCTTGCGGGCAATCGCCGGATGCAAAACCGATTCTCCGGCATGTATCTGCCGCACAGCTTCGACAAGCTCGCGCCCACGCACACTTTTCAGCAGATACCCGGCGGCTCCGGCTTCAAGCAGACCAAAGACGAACTGGTCATCATCATAAGCGCTCAGTATCAGCACGGCCACGGCAGGGTAAAGCGCCTTGATCTGTTTGGTAGCTTCAATGCCGTCGACCTTGGGCATGGCAATGTCAATAATGGCAACATCCGGCCGGGTACTGCCGGCCAATCTCACCGCTTCTTCCCCATCGGCTGCCTCGGCAACCACATCCAGGTCAGGTTCCAGTTCCAGAATCTGCCGGGTACCCTCGCGTACCACGGCATGGTCGTCAGCAATTAAAATCTTGATTTTACCCAAATTACTCGCCTTTCCACTGGCAATCTCTACCATAATAATACACCCTGAGGGCGTAATCCTCAATCGTAGTTATTACTTAATATGAAACCAATACATGTAGGCATTAATACCTACTTTTTGGAGACTGCAAATAAGTATTGCGGCGGAAGCTGAATTTGCCGGAACGGTAGTAAGATAATAATGGAGGTAAGAAAAAGGGCGGGGGGAAAAGGAAGTCTCTGCGGCTTGGACTCTGTAAATCTCGTCCTTACCTCCAGAATAAGAAAGGAGGCGAATAAAATGGAATGGCAGATTGTAGTGGCTCTGTTAGTGGCAATACCTATTATCCTCATACCGGTAGCCTTCGTCTGGTATCTGAATATTGGCGGTATCTACGCTCTAATCAAGGAAGCGATGGCCAGACGGGCCGTCCGTGAGAAGGGGAAACGAGCGGCAGTTGTTGCGGGCAAGTGAGAGCGTACCCATCGGTTGGGGAGGGGGGTGACAATGGAGAACTTATTCTCCTGAGTGCCCCCCCCCTTTATTGACACAAGAAGCTATAAATGCAAAAGGAGACAATATGACCGTAGCTGTACTGTACGATGCCAACAGATGCATCGGATGTCGGGGATGCCAGGTAGCCTGCAAGCAGTGGAATGAGAATGACGAGTTTATACCAGCACCCGGTGACGGAACCGGCGTACAGGCAAGCAACGGGGGTAGCTACGAAAACCCACCTCAGTTGTCCGCCCGTACCTGGACCAAGATACGCTTCACGGAGCTGGAATATAAAGATAAATTTCAATGGGTTTTTACCAAG
>JABMRW010000098.1 GCA_013202445.1 Deltaproteobacteria bacterium
CTTCTGTAGGGTGGGAGGGTGGGAAGTAATACGCCCCTTTTTATTCATCACCCACAATAGACCTGAGGTAGGCGTTGATAAAGCCGTCCAGCTCGCCGTCGAGCACGGCTTCGGTATCGCCGGTCTGGTAGTCGGTGCGGTGGTCTTTTACCATCTTATAGGGATGGAGGACATAGCTCCGTATCTGGTTGCCCCAGCCGGCGGCGATGTGCTTGCCTTTTAGCTTGGCTCTCTCCTCGGCCCGTTTGACCAGCTCCAGCTCCAGCAGGCGGGAGCGCAGTATCTTCATGGCGATTTCCTTGTTCTGGTGCTGGGAGCGCTCGCTCTGGCAGGAGACCGCCAGCCCGCTGGGCAGATGGGTCAACCTCACCGCGCTGCTCGTCTTCTGCATATGCTGTCCCCCCGGCCCGCTGGAACGAAAGGTTTCAACCTTCAAATCGTCGGGCTCTATCCTCACGTCAACACCGGGTTCTGCTTCGGGCATCACCTCCACCATGGCAAAGGAGGTATGCCGGGCGTGGTCGGAGTCAAACGGGGAAAGCCTCACCAGCCGGTGCACGCCGTGCTCCGACCTTAAATACCCGTTAGCGTAATCGCCGTTAACCCCGATTACCACGCTCTTTATGCCCGCCTCCTCCCCCGGAGAGAGGTCCAGCACCTCAGCCTGGTAACGGCGCCGCTCCGCCCAGCGCAGGTACATCCTCATCAGCATCTGCGCCCAGTCCTGCGATTCGGTGCCGCCGGCACCGGCGTGTATGGCTAAAATAGCGTTCCTGGCGTCATACTCACTGCTAAAGGCCGCCTCCAGCTCTATCTCATCAAGGTGTAAGGCTAACTTCTCCACCTCGGCCTCAATCTCTGCCTGTAATGAATCATCCTCCAGAGACATCAGCTCGGCAACTTCAGACGTCCTCTGCTCCATCCCCCGCCAGCGGTCTACCACCTTCTTCTGCTCGGCCAGCCTGCGCATAACGCTCTGCGCCTTCTCCTGCTCCTGCCAGAAATCAGACTCAGCGGACTCTTCCTCTAAGCGGGCAATATCCTTTTCTCTGGCGGCAATGTCAAAGATGCACCATCGCCATAGAGACTCTGGACTGCAAATCCTCTAGCTTATCCCTTAACTCCTGCATCTGGTTAAAAAGCCTCCCCTTAATAATCTAAACCAGTACCTCTTTAGCCCCCTCCAGCCTTCCCCCCGCCGCCAGGTGCGCCAGCCGGGTGGGCTCTGGCAAGCGATAACCGCAACAGCACCGCGTCACCCAGTGTATAGCGCTCTCCAAGCTTATCTTATGCCCGATTGATACATAGACCGGCTTTACCCCCGCCTTTGTGCGCAGGGCGGCGCCTATAAGTTCATCCCCGTCCACCAGCTCGGCATAGCTGCCCACCTCCGAGCCCAACATGGCATGATTTCCGCACAGCCGTGACTTGGCGCAACCGATAGCAGGCGTATCCAGAAACAGCCCCAGGTGTGAAGCCAGCCCCAGCCGCCGTGGGTGGGCGATGCCCTGCCCGTCAAAAAGGATAAGGTCGGGGGCAATCTCAAGACGTTCAAGAGCGGCCAGCGCCAGCGGCGCTTCTCTAAAGGATAAAAGGCCGGGGACATAGGGAAAATCTACTTTGCCCTCCACCACCCGGGTCTCCACTACTTTAAGGTTAGGGTAGCTTAAGACCACCACCGCCCCCCTGGCCACCCCCCGCACCCGGTCTACCGATATATCCACCCCGGCGATAAATCTGGGGCTGGAAACTGCATCGGCTCTGGATACTTCAGATGCCAGCTTTAGCTGTAAATCAAAAGCCTCGGCGGTGGTGACATGCCAGCTGTGCAGGTTAAATACCCTCATAATCTGATTATACCGATTGAGCAACCTGATGACAACCGCAGTATTAGTTTTATCAACCTCACCCCCTGTATCCCCCTCTCCACTCTTGGAGAGGGGGAATTAGATTTAAGAGGGGGACTTCGTCCCCCTTAAACCCCCTAAATTCATGGCTTCGCCCCCTCTTAAACACCCCATTTTTACCTCCCCTTATCCCCCCACCCGACAAAGCGAGGGATTAAGGGCACAGCACTATAGGGTGGGTCAGGGTGGGAAGATAAACACCCGTTAACAGGGGAGGGGTTAAAGAAGCGTTTAAGAGAGGTGAAACCTCTATTGGGCGGGAGGGTGGGAAGTAATACGCACTCTAAAAAGCCCCGCCATTGACAAACAAGGCTATAATACCGCATAATACCCTGTGGAGAAAAAGGAATAAATTGGTAAAAATCAGATTACGCCGCATCGGGGCCAAAAAGAACCCCAGTTACCGAATCGTGGTAGCCGATTCTCGCGCCCCTCGTGACGGAGCCTTCATCGCCAACCTCGGTCATTACGACCCCCTCACCGACCCGGAAACGATAGTCATTGACCAGGAAAAGGCATTGAGCTGGCTCAAACAGGGTGCCCAACCTACCGATACCGCCGCCCGCCTTCTGGCCAAGGCCGGCATTATCGAAGAGCCCGCCGCCAGGATAGAGAAAATGAAGGCGGGCGCACCTAAAGGCAAGGTAAGCAAGAAAAAGAGAGCCAAGGCCGCTGCCGCCGCCGAAGAACTCAAGGCCGCTGCCATCGCCGAAGAGCCAAAGGCTGAAGCTGCCGAAGAGCCCAAGGCTGAAGCTGCCGTAGAATCCGAAGCAAGCGAAAATAAACCGGAAGCTGCCGCAACCGAAGAGCCGGAAGCTGCCGTAACCGAAGAACCCGCAACCAGCGAGGAACCAGCCGAACCAACCACCGAAACAAGCAAGGAGCAATCATGAACGACGAACAAGAAAACCCGGAAGAACAAGAAAACACAGAAGAACAGGAAGCCCCGGAGACACAAGAAAACACAGAAGAACAGGAAACCCTGGAAGAACAAAAAGCCCCTGTGATGCAAGAAGGCCCGATAGAAGTAAAAGGTATGAAGGAGCTGGTCGAATTCATCGCCAAATCCATCGTAAACGCGCCCGATGATGTAGTCGTCACCGAGGACAATGACGAGCAGGGCATCGTGCTCAAACTTCAGGTCGCCGATGAGGATAAGGGGAGAATTATTGGCCGGCAGGGTCGCGTCGCCCAGGCCATGCGCACTCTAATCAGGGTAAAAGCGGCCAAAGCAGGCACCAGGGCTTCTCTGGAAATTCTCTAACCTTAAAGCTCGCGTAACGGTAATCAATCACTGCCGGTCAGATACCGGCCCGTGGAAATCAAGGCAAACCACACTGATTTTCCCCTAGCAATGTGCGCCTGCTCTCTCATTAACTTTAGCCCGGTTGAGGTGGGGACTTACTCCGCCTTTTTTGCCGCGCCGCCACCTCAAGACGGACCAGAGAACGGCGCAGGGCCGCCTCCACCCTGAACATATCCGCCTCGGCAGCCGGAGCCTTAAGCCGCTCTTCGGCACGGCGCTTGGCCTCTTCAGCCCTGGCCACGTCAATCTCCTCAACCCTCTCGGCAGCGTCAGCCAGAATAATAATCCGGTCGGGACGCACCTCAACAAAGCCGCCGGTAATGGCCAGGGAGAACTCCTCCCCACCCTTCCGCACCAGCAGCTCGCCGGGCATCAGTGTGGTCATCAGCGGGGCGTGGTGGGGCAGGACTCCCAGCTGACCCTCGATACCGGGAGCAATAACCACGTCCACGTCCTCGGAAAAGACCACCCGTTCTGCGGTAACAATCTCCAGCCTGGTAGTTGCCATTTAAGCTAAACCTCTGCCTGCAAGCTCTTGGCCGCCTCCACCGCCTCCTCGATTGCGCCTACCATATAGAAGGCCTGCTCCGGCAACTCATCGTGCTTGCCTTCCAGAATCTCCTTAAAGCCGCGCACCGTCTCCGCCACCGGCACGTACTTGCCCTTGCGGCCGGTAAAGACCTCGGTGACGAACATCGGCTGGGATAAAAATCTCTGTATTCGCCGCGCCCTACCCACGGTCAGCTTGTCCTCGTCGCTCAGCTCCTCTATGCCCAGGATGGCGATGATATCCTGCAGGTCCTTATAGCGCTGCAGCACACTCTGCACCGCCCGCGCCACGCCGTAGTGCTCCTCGCCGACGACGGCCGGGTCGAGTATGCGGGAGTTCGAAGTCAGCGGGTCGACCGCCGGGTACAGGCCCTGCTCGGCGATAGACCTCTCCAGGGCGATAACGGCGTCGAGGTGGCCAAAGGTGGTGGCCACGCCGGGGTCGGTATAGTCATCGGCGGGGACGTAGATAGCCTGGAAAGAGGTAATCGAACCCTTCTTGGTCGAGGTAATCCTCTCCTCCAGCTCGCCTACTTCAGTCGCCAGCGTCGGCTGGTAGCCCACCGCCGAGGGCATCCGCCCCAGAAGCGCCGATACCTCCATGCCGGCCAGGGTATAGCGGTAGATATTATCTATAAAGAGCAGCACGTCCTGCCCCTCTTCGTCGCGGAAGTACTCGGC
>JABMRW010000099.1 GCA_013202445.1 Deltaproteobacteria bacterium
CCGCCGTCCTCATCCCCCGCCCGGAGAGCGAGTTGCTGGTGGAGACAGCCCTGTCTATAGCTAAAAGCCGTCCTTTATTCACTATCGCCGATATCGGCACCGGCAGTGGGGCCATTGCTATCAGCCTGGCGCTGGCGCTGGCGCAATCTAAGATTTACGCCACCGATATATCCGCCGCCGCCCTCGAAATCGCCCGGCTTAACTGCCTTAAGCACGGCGTTTCTGATAGAGTCTACCTTTTAGAGGGCAACCTGCTTGAGCCATTACCGGAGCCGGTTGACTTAATAGTGGCCAACATGCCCTATGTCAGGAAATCAGAATTAAACCCGCAATGCGAGCCGCCGCTGGCGCTCGACGGTGGTGCCGACGGAACGGAAAGTATAGAACAGCTCTGCCGGCAGGCAGGGGGCAAGCTTAAAAGCGGCGGCTCTCTGCTGCTGGAGATAGGGCAGGGGCAGAGGGAAGCGGTAACGGCTATTTTACATAACATATTCCCCGGGGGCGAAGTAGAGGTCGCCCCAGACCTTGCTGGCATCGACCGGGTGGTCGTTTCCCGCCTCGCCGCCGGCACGGTTCAACTTGACAGGCAACCGCTACACTGTTAAATTAGTTAGTTGGGTTTTCCCCCATGGTTTAAGCGTTAAACGGAGGAATCAGGCGTTATGAACATGATTGTCTGCGTCAAGCAAGTGATTGACCCCGAGGCACCCCCCGCCAGTTTCAAGATTGACCCCTCCGGCAACAAGGTGGTGCCGCCGGCGGGGGTCTCGCCGGTAGTCGACCCCTATGCCGAATATGCCGTGGAGGCGGCGCTCAAAATCAAGGATGCTTCAGGGGGCAAAGTAACCGCCCTCAGCCTGGGCTCAAACCAGCTCAGGGACATCGTCAAGAAACCGCTGGCGATGGGGGCTGACGAGCTTATCCTGCTGGAGGATGAAGCCTTCGACGGGAGCGATAGCTGGTCAACCGCCTACGGCCTGGCTATGGCCATAAAGAAGATAGGCGAATACGATATCATCTTATGCGGCCGTGAGGCTTCGGACTGGAATGCCGGGCAGGTAGGCTCGGGCATTGCCGAGATACTGGGACTGCCCAGCGTTACCCTGGCCGAGAAGATAGACATCTCCGACGGCAAGGCTAAGGTGCAGAGGAAGACCGACGAGGGCTACGAGGTGATTGAGATATCCCTGCCCTGCCTGATTACCGCCAGCAACGAGATTGGCGAGCCCCGCTACCCCACCATAAAGGGGATTATGGCCGCCAAGAAGAAGGAGCCGGTGGTCTGGAAGCCGGCCGATATCGGCGTTGATGCCGCTCAGATAGGCGCCAGTGGTCGGCACACCAAGCTGGCCAAGCTCTTCCAGCCGGTCCGCGAGGGCAAGTGCGAGATAGTTGAGGGAGAGGGTCTGGAGGAAGCGGCGGTCAACCTGGCGGTAAAACTGCGGGAAGTTAAGGTGTTATAGGAGATAAATTATGGCTGAAAATAAAGGCGTTCTGGTTTTATGTGAGACTAAAGAAGGTAAGCTGGCGTCAATTTCTACTGAGCTATTGGGCGGTGGTAGTAAGCTGGCTAAAGATTTGGGACAGGAGCTGGCGGCGGTGCTGGTCGGCAGCGGCGTCAGTAATTTAGCGCAGGAGGCCATCGCTTACGGCGCCGATAAGGTCTACGTCGTTGACGACCCACTGCTTAAAGACTATCAGACTGATACTTACGTCCCGGTCATGGAAAAAGTAGCCAAGCAGGCCATACCCCAGGTTTTAATTATGGGGCAGACCTCCATCGGCCGCGACCTGGCCCCCCGGCTGGCTTTCCGGCTCAACACGGCCGCCTCTCTGGGCTGCCTGGAGCTGGCCATTGACCCGGACTCCAAGCTATTACTTCAGACCAAGCCGGTCTACGGCGGCAATGCCCAGGCCGTTTTCACCACCGAGTCCTTTCCCCAGATAGCCACTGTCCGGCCCAAGGCAATGGCGCCGCTGGCGCCGGACCAGTCCCGAAAAGGGGAAGTAATCAAGATTGACGCTGGTCTGGATGCTTCGGCGGTGAGGACTAAGGTTTTAGAGAAGGTGCCCGAAGAGGTTGCGGGGATAAAGCTGGAGGATGCCGAGGTGGTGGTCAGCGGCGGGCGGGGCATCGGCAGCGCCGAAGGCTTTCAGCAGCTGGAGGAGCTGGCCAAGCTTTTAAAGGGAGCGGTAGGCGCTACCCGTCCCCCCTGTGATAACGGCTGGGTGCCCGCCGGGGCGCAGGTAGGGCTTACCGGCAAGATTGTCACCCCCGAACTTTACATCGCCGTCGCCCTCTCCGGTTCCAGCCAGCACATGTCCGGCTGTTCCAGCGCCAAGACCATAGTGGCCATAAATAAAGACCCGGAAGCCAATATATTCAGAGAAGCCCGCTTCGGCGTGGTGGGCGACTGGAAAAAGATAGTGCCCGCCTTCACCGAGAAACTCAAAGAGCTTCTGGCTAAATAAAGCAATATTATAAGGAGCGAGACGATGAAGCTAAGAATTTTAGTCGGGTTGTCCTTACTGCTGGTCAGCCTGCTGGTCATTTCACCGGCGGCCGCCATCTTAGCCCAGGAGGAAGAGGAAGCACCCCCAGAAACGATTACGCTTACCACCACCTACTCAAAGCTGTCGGGAATCGCTGGCAGCAGCTTTGAGTTTGAAGTTGGCCTAGCGTACACGGGTGGGACCGAGGCCCGGGTTTTTGACCTTGCGGCTACCGGACCCCAGAACTGGACGACGTCTATTACTCCCAGCTATCCCAAGGACAAGCAGATACAAGACATCAGGCTCGAGCCGCCTCCGCCCTTCCAGGCCGCTCTGGTAACGAAGATACTGGTTAATCTTGCTCCCCCTTACTGGCTTCTGCCCGAGCCCGGGGACTACCAGATAACCGTAGAAGCCGCATCAGGCGAAATTAAGGGCACTATTCAGCTTACGGCAGTAGTAACTTCCACCTACATAATGTCTCTGGCCCCCACCGAGGAGCGCTTAAACACCACGGCTACGGCAGGCCGGGATAACTACTTCTCGATAGAAGTAAATAACAACGGCTCAGCGGCTATTGATAATATCACCTTCTCTACCAGAAAACCAACCGGCTGGACGATTGAGTTCTCCCCGGAAAAGATAGATACCCTGGCGGCTCAAGATTCTCAGACGGTAGAGGTCAACATCAAGCCGCCGGCCAAGACCATAGCCGGGGATTATCAAATCAGCCTCACCGCCAAGGGCCAGCAAATCTCGGACGATATAGATATTCGGGTCAGTGTGGAAACGCCCACTATCTGGGGTTGGGTGGGGGTGGCCATCATCGTGCTGGTGATTGCCGGCCTGGTATACATCTTTATGCGATTTAGCCGGCGGTAAAATATGGGTAATAACATAGTCTTAGAGACCCGGGACCTGACTAAGAAATACGACGGCACTACGGTGGTCGACCGCCTTAACCTCCATGTCGCCGAGAACGAGGTCTTCGGCCTGCTCGGCCCGAACGGCGCCGGTAAGACCACCACCATCCTCATGCTGCTGGGGCTTACCGAGCCGGCTTCGGGCAGCGCCCGGGTATTCGGCTTTGATTCCACCCGGGAGCCGCTCAAGGTAAAGCGCCTTACCGGTTACCTGCCGGAAAGACTGGGTTTCTATGAGAACCTCACCGCCCGGGAGAACCTGAGGTTTATCGCCTGGCTGAACAACATGAATGACGAAGAAGCTGAACGCCAGATTGACCATGTGCTGGAAGAGGTGGGACTGGTGGAGAAGGCGGACACCGCCGTGAGAAAGTTCTCCCGGGGGATGAAACAGCGCCTGGGAATTGCCGATGTACTGGTCAAGAAGCCCCGGCTGGTCATTCTTGACGAGCCTACCGCCGGCCTTGACCCGGAGGGGATTAATCAAACACTGGACCTTATAGCCGGCCTGCCCAAGATGGATACCACCGTGGTCATGTGCTCCCACCGCCTCTATGAGGTGCAGCGGATATGCCATAGCATTGCCATATTGGCTAAGGGCAAACTGGTGGTGGAAGGTGCCCTGGACGAACTGGGCAGGGATGCTCTGGCCGGAGGCCGCTACAGGATAGAGGTGGAAACCGCCGAGGCCAGCCCGCAGCTAGTAGGGGTCATCGGCCAAATCAGCGGGGTAAGAAACGTGGAAGCTGAGGGTAATTTTCTGCACGTAATCACCGATTCCGACCTGCGGGCGGCAATCTCCAAGGCGGTGGTAAATAGCGGTGTCGCCCTGATTCAGATGAAAGTCCGGGAGTTCTCGCTGGACGATATATACAAGAAGTATTTCCAGGAAGGCTAGCGAATAATGATAACCATAATCAGGAAAGAACTGGCTGACTATTTCACCAGCATAAGGTGTTTCATATTATTTCTCCTGGTAGTCGTTGCCAGCGCAGTAGCGCTTTATGCCGCTCAACAGGGAATTCGCGGGGCAAACGCTGAAAGCGGCTTTATTTTTATGGGCCTCTTTACCGTTGGGGGAGACATACCTTCACTGGCCACCTTTATTGCCCTGCTCGTCCCCGTAATAGGGATAGCCCTCGGCTTTGATGCTATAAACAACGAACGTTCCACTGGCACTCTAAATCGAATCTTGTCCCAGCCTATCTACAGGGATAGCGTCATTAACGGAAAATTCCTGGCTGGTATGATTACCCTGGCCATCATGATATTCGCTGCCATGCTGCTGGTTGCAGGCTATGGTCTGAGGATGATTGGCGTGCCGCCGGCCGCCGAGGAGATCATCCGGCTCTTTATCTACTTCGTCGCTGTCGTTATCTACGGAGCCTTCTGGATGGGGCTGGCCATCCTTTTCTCCATTTTATTCCGTAGCCTGGCTGTTTCCCTGCTATGCCCGCTCGCCATCTGGATATTGATTGGCAACCCCGTTTTTAACCCTTATATAAGTTTTGTAGTGCCAGCCGTAACCAACTCTGTAGGGACGTACCTGATGTTGCTGCGGATTTCCCCCTATTTTTTGTTTGCCGAGGCTACTGCTGCGCTGCTTGACCCGTTATTTAGGGGCTTGGGAATATTAACCATCAGCGATACAACGGGAATGCTATTATTCAGGCCTCTCTCCCTGGACCAGAGTCTGCTGGTTGTCTGGCCGCAGCTTACCGCCTTGATATGCCTGACTGTTATCTGCTTCGCCGTCAGCTATATTGTCTTCATGCGGCAGGAGATAAGGTCTACCTAAGCCTTCTCCGCCTGCCTCTCGGCTTCACGTTCGGCGATAATCTTCTGGGAAACGTGGGCCGGCACCTGTTCGTAGTGGCTGAAGGTCATCTCGTAGCTGCCCCGCCCCTGTGTTATCGATTTCAGGTCTATGGCGTAGCGCAGGACCTCGGCCAGCGGCACCTGGGCATCGATAATGTTGATGCCTCCCCCCGGGTTCATCCCCTGTACCCGCGCCCGCTTGGTGTTAAGGTCGCCGATGATATCGCCGGTGAACTCCTCGGGGACGGTAACGGTGATATCCTCTATTGGCTCGAGCAGGATAGGCTGCCCCTCGACTAACCCTTTCTTTAGCGCCCCGGCCCCGGCAATCTTGAAGCATATCTCCGAGGAATCAACCGGGTGGAAGCTGCCGTCGTAGACGGTGGCCCTCAGGTCGGCAATCGGGTAGTGCGCCAGCACCCCTTCCTTAAAGGCTTCGTTGACGCCCTTTTCCACCGCCGGGATATAGTTTCTGGGTATAGACCCGCCGACTACCTTGGCGGCGAACTCGTTACCGGTGCCCCGCGGCAGGGGCTCAAGCTCGAGCTTGACATGCCCGTACTGGCCGTGCCCCCCCGTCTGCTTCTTATGCTTATATTCGGCCTTGGCGCCGGTGGTAATCGTCTCTTTATAGGGGACTTTGGGTGTTTCCAGCGTCACCCCCACCCCGAACTTGCGCAGCATCTTTTCCGCCGCCACCTCCAGGTGGGACTCCCCGATTCCGGATAAAACCGTCTCGTTGGTGTCGGTATCACGGCGCACGCGGAGGGTGTGGTCTTCCTCAACCATCCGGGTCAGGGCCGCTCCCAGTTTGTCCACGTCGGTCTTGGTCTTGGGATGTACCCCCAGGCTGAAAGCCGGCTCGGGGAACTCGACGGGGGCGATCTTGAGCGGCTTGTCCTGGCTGCTCAGGGTATCGCCGGTGTTGGTCAGGGCCAGCTTGGCCACCGCCCCGATATCCCCCGCCCCCAGCTGGGGCACCGCCTCCTGGTTCTTGCCCCTCAGCACGAATAGCTGCCCGATGCGCTCGGGGCCCTTGTGGTTGGCATTCCACACATGGGAGTTGCTGTTGATGGCGCCGTTATAGACCCGGAAGTAGGTCAGCTTGCCCACGTAGGGGTCGGCGCTGGTCTTGAATACTAGGGCCGCCAGCGGGGCATCGGCGCTGGGCTCAACCATCTGTTTTGTTGAATCGCTTATAGTTACCACCTTCCGCTCTTTGGCCGAAGGCATGTAGTCATGTATGGCGTTAAGAAACAGCTTGAAGCCGATATTTTTCAGCGCCGAGCCGGTAAAGATAGGTATCACCTTGCCGCTTACCACCGCCTGCCGCAGGCCGGCCCCCAGCTCTTCCTGGCTTAGCTCGCCGCCCTCAAGGTACTTCTCGATGAGCTTGTCATCGGCCTCGGCGGCGGCTTCTATTAGCTTCTCCCGGTAAGATTCGGCCTGGCTCTTTAGCGGTTCGGGAATCTCCGCCTCTTTTCCCTCGGTGCCGGTGTAGGCTTTCATGGTCAGCAGGTCAATCACGCCCTCGAATTTATCCTGGGCGCCTATGGGCAGCTGCGCCGGCAGGCACCTGGGGCCGAACTTGGCCTGGATCTGTGCCACCGTTTTATTAAAGTCGGCGTTTTCGCGGTCCATCTTGTTGACAAAGATAATGCGGGGTAGAGCGTCTTCCTCGCAGTATTTCCAGGCTATTTCGGTGCCCACCTCTACCCCGGAGGCGGCGCAGACAAAGATTGCCGCCCCTTCGGCCACCCTTAACGCCGCCTTGACCTCGCCGACGAAGTCGGCGTAGCCGGGGGTATCCAGGAGGTTAATCTTGGTATCTTGCCACTGGCAGGGGAGAACAGACAGGTTTATGCTTATCTGGCGCTTTACCTCGTCGGGCTCGTAGTCCGAGGTGGTACTGCCGTCATCAGTCTTGCCCAGGCGCTTGATGGCGCCGGTGGTAAACAGCATGGCCTCGGCGGCCAAGGTCTTACCGGCGCCGCTGTGTGACAGCAAAACGACGTTGCGCATATTCTCCAGTCCCTGGTTTTGCATCTGGGCACCTACTCTTTAGCTGAGTCTAATAATCCAACAAGCTATTATACTCGGACTATTATACTCGGAGGTTGGTGATAGGGCAAGTTCAGTTTTATTTTAAGGTGACCCTATCCCCTGTATCCCCTTCCCCTTAACAAGGGGAAGGGGAAGATTATTTTAGAAGAGGGGCTAGCGCCCCTCTTAGACTCTCTCATTCCCCACCCCCAGATGGGAGGAATTAACCTCCCCTTCTCCCCCCACTCCACCGTTTTGAACGAATCTTTTCCTCCCACCCTTGGAGGCATAGCCTCTAAAACTCTCTTCCCCTGCCCGGTTTCCCCCTTTTGTAAAGGGGGACTAAGGGGGATTTCCTCATCCCCTTATCCCCCCACCCCTAAGAAGAAATTGATAGAAGTATAACT
Source organism: Deltaproteobacteria bacterium (assembly GCA_013202445.1). Taxonomy (GTDB): domain Bacteria; phylum Chloroflexota; class Dehalococcoidia; order Dehalococcoidales; family BS750m-G39; genus JABMRW01. Next base: position 7,685 of record JABMRW010000099.1, read on the forward strand.
TCTGTAGGGTGGGAGGGTGGGAAATAAAACCCCCTCTAA
>JABMRW010000012.1 GCA_013202445.1 Deltaproteobacteria bacterium
CAGAAGTGATACTTCTATCAATTTCTTCTTAATGGGGGCGGGGGGAAGGAGGGGCTAATCTCTCCCCTCTGGGGGGTGGGGTGAGAAAGTGCCAGAAGCGGAGCTTATGAGGGAGGGTGGGTGGGTAGAAAAAGAACTTTTAAAAAGGGGGGTGGGAAAAGATATAAATGGGGGTGGGGAAAAGAGAACTGTTAAAAAGGGGAACACCGGTAAAAATCCCCGGTTAATATAACTATTGACAAGAGGTATCCCCATCATTATAATATTAAGAAACCCCCACTTCTTGTCAAGATTATTTCTATTGAATTCCTAGGTTTGTTTTCCCCATGTCAAAGTATATCTTTGTAACCGGTGGCGTAGTTAGTTCCGTTGGCAAGGGTATCACCGTCGCTTCTATCGGCACCATCCTGAAGAGTCGGCAGATATCGGTAACGGCGCAGAAGCTTGACCCCTATCTTAACGTCGACCCGGGAACGATGTCACCCTACCAGCACGGCGAGGTCTTCGTCACCCAGGACGGCGCCGAGACCGACCTCGACCTGGGCAACTACGAGCGCTTTATCGACGTCAACATGACCACCGAGTCCAGCGTTACCTCGGGGCAAATCTACAGCGAGGTTATCGCCAAGGAGCGGCGGGGGGATTTCCTGGGGGGGACTATCCAGGTGGTGCCACACGTTACCTCCGAGATAAAGGACCGATTCAAACGGCTGGCCGAGAAATCTAAAGCCGATGTGGTTATCATCGAGGTGGGGGGCACCGTGGGCGATATCGAGGGGCTGCCCTTCCTGGAGGCCGCCCGGCAGATGCGCAACGAGGTGGGGCGGGATAATATTCTCTATGTCCATGTCACCCTGCTCCCCTACCTTAATTCCACAAAGGAGCTGAAAACCAAGCCCACCCAGCACAGCGTCAACGAGCTGAGGCGCATCGGCATCCAGCCCGATATTATAGCCTGCCGCAGTGACTACCCCATCTCGGAGGAGATAAGAAGTAAGATATCCCTGTTCTGCGATGTGGAAAGGAAGGCGGTTATCCCCCTGACCACGGTATCTACTATTTATGAGGTGCCGCTGGTGCTGGAGGAGGAGGGGCTGGGGCAGTTGATTACCGATAAGTTGAAGCTAAAGCCCCAAACACCCGACCTGAGCCAGTGGAAGGAGCTGGTTAATCTTATCAAGACGCCGCGTGAGCCGGTGAAAATAGCGCTGGTGGGTAAATACGTGGAGCTGCAGGACGCCTACTTTTCGGTGCGGGAGGCACTGCAACACGCCATCCTGCACCACGGGCGGGACCTGGAGCTTATCTGGGTGTCTTCGGAGACGCTGGAAAACAGCGGGGATGATTCGGTGCTGCGCCAGGTGCAGGGTATTATCGTGCCCGGCGGCTTCGGCATCAGGGGCATAGAGGGCATGGTGAGAGCGGCAACTTACGCCCGTGAGAACAAGATACCCTACCTGGGGCTGTGCCTGGGGATGCACGTCATGGTCATCGAGTTTGCCCGCTACGCCCTGGGCTCGAAGGAGGCCAATTCCACCGAGTTCGACGCCAAAACCAGCCATCCCGTCATCGACTTCCTTCCCGACCAGAAGGGCCAGAAAATCAAGGGGGGCACCATGCGCCTGGGCAACTACCCCTGTAAACTGGCCAGCGGCAGCCGGGCCGATAGGGCCTACGGGCAGAGCCTGATATACGAGCGCCACCGGCACCGCTATGAATTTAACAATGAATACCGCCAGCGGCTGGAGAAGGCGGGGCTGGTCTACAGCGGGCTTTCCCCCGACGGGAGGCTGGTTGAGGTCTGCGAGGTGGCCGACCACCCCTGGATGCTGGCCTGCCAGTTCCACCCCGAATTCGGCTCCCGCCCCGGCCACCCCCACCCCCTGTTCCGTGATTTTATCGGCGCCGCCAAGAATGTCTTAAGGGAAGGGGCGCAACCACCCTTGCCCCTTCCCTCCAATTTATAAAATAGCGCCCCCTGAAGGAGGCACAAACGATGAGCACCACCAAAAAAATATTAATCTCCTGTCTGTTAATCATTGTCCTCATCGCTATTCCCCTGACCGGATGCCCCAAGCCCGGTATCGATAAGTGGGGGGCTATCGATATACTGGTGGGTGAGATAATACCCCCGGCCGATTCCGACGCCAGAATTTCGGCCTTCATGCCCTCCGAGATGCTGAAGAAGGGCGATGTCGTCACCTCGGAGGACGGCACCGATTACCCGATAGACAAAAACACCTGGTTTATTTTCATAGATGACGACCCGCAGGCCTTCTATGCCCACGCCACCCGCTATGTCTTCATCGACGCCCGAAACGGCAGCTATGACATCGTCAGTGAAAGCTGGCCGCCCCTGATCAATAATTTCTCCATGTGGGATACCACTAATGTGGGGCGGGGACACCTCATCGAGGTCTGGTCGGTACTGGGATACCCGGGGCCAATTGCCGGCAGCGCCAATACCAACCCCACCGCTGACTACGGGGATGCCCCCGACGGGCAGGACGCCTACTACGGAGTCCTGGGGCGCTACCCCACCCTGTTTAATACCACCAACAGCCAGTTCGGCCGACCGGGAGGGCATACCCTCAACATCGGCCAGGAGACGCTCGGCTTTAACGTGAGCGCCGAGGTCGACGCCAACGACCCCAACGACCCGGACGGGGTGCCCAATCTGGTTGATGCCGACAGCGACGAGAGAATCTATATCATCACCGAACTGAGCCAGGCCAGGCTGGCCTTCACCGTGGCCGTCAGCGCCGGCGCTCCCGATATGACCCGCTACGCCAACGCCCTGATTGACTTTGACCAGAGCGGGAACTGGAGTAGCGGTGCCGCCGGGGCGGAGTGGGTTACCGTCAACCTGGCGGTAGATGTTGACCCCGGCACCTCGGATACGATAATGACCCCCCTCTTTGCCTGGGGGAAAGCGACCCCGCCGGTCTGGCCGGTCTGGATGAGACTGGCCCTGACCCGGGCTAAAATCGAGGAAAGCCAGTTCGCCAACGTGGGCGGCTGGGACGGCAGCGGCCAGTTTGAATACGGCGAAATCGAGGACTACTGCGGTTTCCTGACCGATAACCCGCCGCCACCCAACGGCAACGGCAACGGGGAACCACCACCGCCCAACGGCAATGGCAACGGGGGACCGCCACCTCCAGGGCCGGAAAAAGGCCCCTGCGGCTACGACATAAACTATTACGTGATTACCATCAGCGGCGGCGACCTGGGAAAACATATCCGCCAGGGAGTGCCTATCGTGCAGCGTTCCGTAGACAAGGTGAACCAGGCTGCCGCCGCACAGGGCTATATTTCGATGGGCAATCTCGGCCCCGGCAATAACTCTTTGTCCAACCTTGGCCAAGCCTTTGACGACCTGGCCAAAGCGGTGAAGTGCGGGGACTATGTATTGATATATATCTGCGGACACGGCAAGAAGACGGGGGACGGGGGTATCGCCCTGAAGAACAGCAGTGGCAAAACGCAGGAGGAAATGAAACCGGGTGACCTGGCCGCTCTCCTGAGCAAAATCAAGCCCTGCCCCGATGAAGACTGCGAAACGCCGGAGAAGTGCTGCCACGTTTCCGTGATAATAGAGTCCTGTTACGCGGGCCACTTCAACACGCCCGGGGTGACCGGGCCGGGAAGGGTGGTGGTGGGGACGTCGACCGACACCCCATCACGGGCCACCCCCAGCGGAGGCGTCTATACCAACGGCTTTGCCGAGGCTGCCGGCGACCCCAAAGCGGATACCACCGACCCGCCCGACGGCGTTGACCCCGCCGAAGCCGGTGCTGCCGGGGAGGCAGCGGTGGCCGAGCACAGAGACGCCAACAAGACGGGGCAGAAGCCCTGGAGCAGTGATAACCAGTGGTGCGACTGCAAGTGCCCCTGCTCACCGGGCATAGATGTGGAGAAATGGGTCTGGGACGAGATGGGTGAGGAGTGGGTGGATGAGATTGAAGCCTGGCCCGGCCAGCTGGTTACCTTTAGAGTAGATATCGAGAGCAGCGGCAAGTGCCGCGACATCGTTGATTTGGAGATGGTGGACTTTCTGCCCGACTGCCTGGAGTACGTCGGGGGGGCGGTGCTCTACGCCGGCGGCGAAACCTATGACCGATCCCCCGCTGACATCAGCCAGGGTGACGGGGGGCTGGAGCTGAGTTGGAACCTGTTGGAGATAGAGTCCCTGGCGCCGGGAGAGAGCATAGCTATTGAATATGAGGCCATCGCCGAGGGGCTGGGGGAAAATGAAAATATAGTTTACGCCAGCGCCCACTGCGGCTATGACTACAACGTGGTCGTTACCGACGATGACGCCGCCAGCGTCCTGGTGACTATGCCGCTATCCCAGGATGTGCTGCAAATCTCCCTGGAAGGCTATTCCCGCTGCTACTATGTCGATGAGCCTGATAAGGAATGCCAGTACTGCACCGTCACCATCAAATTCCACGCGCTTGACCTCACCGGCGGCAAGCTGCCGATCACCAGTCTAGCTCTGAATGTGAACGGAGAGCCGTTCTTCAGCCTCGAAGATATATCCTCGGAGTTCTTCGGGGATACGATGGAGATGGAGGCCTACTGCGGGCAGGACATTCATGTCGAGCTGATGGCCACCAACTCGCTCGGCCTGGAGGCCTACTTAAGCAAGACCGGCAACACTCTCGAGGGTGAAATTGAATAGAGGTTAAAAAATGGAAATCTTTCTGGATACAGCTAACGTTAAAGAGATAAGGCAGGGGGCCAAACTGGGGGTGGTCAGCGGGGTTACCACCAACCCCAGCCTGCTGTCCAAAGAAGGCAACGCTGACTACGAGGCGGTGGTAAAGGAAATCTGCACCATTATCCCCGGGCCGGTTTCGGCCGAGGTGGTGGTGGAGGGGGCGGAGGCTATGATTGAGCAGGCCCGAAAAATAGCCGCCTGGGCGCCTAATGTGGTCATTAAAATACCGGCTACCGCCGAGGGGCTGGAGGTGACTTCCGCGCTGGCCAGGGAGAAGATAAAGGTCAACTTTACCCTGTGCTTTTCACTGAACCAGGCCCTGCTCGGCGCGCTGGCCGGAGCCGCCTTCGTCAGCCCCTTCGTCGGCCGGCTGGATGACGCCGGCCACGACGGCATGGAGCTGGTAGAAGACATCGTCGATGTCTTTGACTATTACCAGCTGCCTACTAAAGTGATTGCCGCCAGCATCCGCCACCCCGAACACTGCCTGGCGGCGGCTAAGGCGGGGGCGCACATCGCCACCGTGCCCTATAAAGTGCTGATGCAGATGACTAAACACCCGCTTACCGATGTCGGTGTCGCCCGCTTTTTAAGCGACTGGCAGGGTATTTCACGGGGAAAGGGGAAATAGCCATGGAGGGTGGAGGTAGCAATAACATGAACATCACCGAACTGGAAACTAAAAGCCGGGAGGAGCTGCTGGAGCTGGCCAAGGATATGAATCTCAGCGCCTTTACCGGACTCAAGAAACAGGAGCTGGTCATGCGCCTGCTTCAGGCCAACGCCGAGAGCCAGGGCTTTATCTTCTGCGGCGGCATCCTGGAGATTACCGCCGAGGGCTACGGCTTTTTGAGACAGGGCAGCCTGCTGCCCGGCTCGGGGGATGTATACGTTTCTCAATCCCAAATCCGCCGCTTCGGCCTGCGCACCGGCGATGTCGTCGCCGGCCAGGGCCGGCCGCCGAAAAACGGCGAGAAATACTATGGCCTGGTGAGGGTGGAGGCGATTAACGATATTAACCCCGAGATGGCCAAGAAACGGCCCAATTTTGGCGCGCTGACGCCCACCTTCCCCGATAAACTGATTAACCTGGAGATCAACCCCGAAGAACTGTCCACCCGGCTGATTAACCTCATCGCTCCCATAGGCCGGGGACAGAGGGGCCTGATTGTATCGCCGCCTAAAGCCGGTAAGACGATTCTGCTTAAATCTATCGCCAACGCCATGGCCACCAACTACAGCGATATTGATATCATAGTCTGCCTCATCGGCGAGCGGCCGGAGGAGGTTACCGACATGAGGCGGTCGGTGAAGGGGGAGGTTATAGCGGCTACCTTCGACGAGCCGGTGGAGAACCATACCCGCGTCGCCGAGCTGGCGCTGGAGAAGGCCAAGCGGATGGTAGAGACGGGCCGGGATGTGGTGATTTTGCTCGACGGCATTACTCGCCTCACCCGCTCCTATAACCTGTCCATGCCTCCCAGCGGCCGCACCCTGTCCGGCGGTATCGACCCGGCAGCCCTTCACCCCTCCAAGCGTTTCTTCGGGGCCGCCCGCAACATGGATGAGGGCGGCAGCCTGACCATCATCGCCACCTGCCTCATAGATACCGGCAGCCGCATGGACGAGCTTATCTATGAGGAGTTTAAGGGAACGGGGAATATGGAGCTTCACCTGGACCGCCGGCTGGCGGAGCGCCACGTCTTCCCGGCCATGGATATTCAGCGCAGTAGCACCCGGCGCGAGGAGCTGCTGCTGGACGAGGAGACACTGAAGCAGGTACGGCTGCTGAGGCGTATGGCTTCCATAATTGCTTCTGACTCCGTCAACTTTGCCGAGACCACCGAGCGGGTGCTTGACCGCATGCGCCGGACCAAGTCCAACGCCGAGTTCCTGGCTAACCTGACTAAAGAGACATAGGGATTTTGCCTTAAACCGGCAAGGATAAAGGGGCTAAACTCCAAAATAAAATTGGGGAGTCCAAGAGGGGGCTAAAGCCCCCTCTTTTCTTTCCTTCCCCCTCTTGTGAAGGAGACTAACTTAGTGGGGCGTCTAAGAGGGGCGTCAGCC
>JABMRW010000100.1 GCA_013202445.1 Deltaproteobacteria bacterium
CTACGCAAGCACCTGGCCTTCGCTAGAGACAGGCCTGCCTTTCTGAGTTCCTCTTCGCTGGTTCCAGCCAAGCGTTGAGGATCAATACCATCATTTTCAAAGAGGCTGTCAAACTTTGAGCGAATCGCCTTGGCAGAGCTATTGGACAGTTGTTGCCCTATCACTGAATATGCCAAGGCAGCCAATCCCTGTTCACGGCGCTCAAGGTGGCAGGGGCCAATCTGGTCAATAACCTCGGCTAACCTTGGGTCGCGTTTTTTCAGTATACTAACGGCAGCTTTTATCTCAGTTTGATTTGGTTGACCGACATGCATATCAGTGTATTATTTCACGCTAATGGATGAAAAGTAAATCTAGAGCCTCTTTTTAACCTTATATTCAAGGGTGAAGTTGGCGTTAGTTCGCCTCAGCAGTGCCACGTCACAAATCCAGGCTCGCCAAGACTTGAAAGAGTAGGATACGCCTCAAAACATACCCTGCGCGCCTTTCCCTTATGGGGCGGAGAGCCACGTTGAGAATATGCGTTCTAATTGAACAACCTGACGAATTGGTCAATAGCTTTGGTCGGTGGTAGAATCTGGCTAAATAGAGTAGATTAACTTTACCTTTCCCCTAGAAAGTAAAATGCCGGAGTATTAAGTGGAAGAATGATCGAACGAAATAGAGATATTAAGCGTTTACAATCTTTGCGAAATATCGGGCCTGTCATTGCATCTAGATTGTATGACATCGGGATTAAAACGCCGGAACAATTGAAAACGGCTATCCCGGAAGAACTGTACGAGAAGTTAAAGATGAGAGCAGAGGGAAGCCTGGATAGATGCGTCTTATACGTATTGCGGGGAGCAGTGCTGGATATCCCTTGGCCTCAATGCAAGGATTGAATCATTAAACTAATGATAGGGTGAAACAATACGTCAGAGAGTAGTTTAGCCCCAGCGAATAGGAAGCGGTTACTCACTCACCTTTTGCCCCACCAGAGCGGATGTTCTTGGTAAACGGGTGCGTTGGCGCCAATAACTGTATAGTTAACAGCCGCCCTCTCCTATTCGCGCCCTATCCAACCTGAAATTACGCAGGGGTGTGGCCCTTTCTCCAATGCGCCGGCCCGTTTTTTCACGGGCAGTATTTGGGTTAGTTTGGGGGCGAATAGAGGATTTGCCGCTTAAAAAGGAACATTTTTAGCCAATCGCCCTAGAGTGAAATAGGCCGCTAACAATTCAATATAAGCGCCATAACCGGCAGGTATATGCAGACAAGAAAGAGCGTCAATCTACGCTTTAGATTCGTACACCTCAAAAAACCGACGAGTTGGTGGCGCCTTGGCGATGCCACTCACAGCCTGTTCTAATTTAGGACCTGTGACTGCAGCGGCGGCCTCAGCATCTTCCTTCGTCTCCCATAGAGTTAGGGACCCATAATCACCGGTTGTCTCATCACCTAAGAATGTTACTCCCTTGAATCCCTTTAGAGTCCTAAGGGCAGGAGCAAATTGGTCGGCCAGCTTTTCCCCGGCCGAGCGCATTCCTGGACCAAGTGTTAGCGTAAGCAACGTTGCATACATGGTTCATCCTCCTTATCGCTTAAAAACTCAGGTAATGCAATTATAGTCCCATTTGCTTAATTGTCAATACACAAAGAAAGGAACGATTTTCAATCTATACAAGCCCCGGTTCGCGTCTGGTGGCTCCGACCAATAGGAAAGCCGCGCGCCTCCGTCCCGCGAGGCCTACAGTACTCTTTCGAACCTGAGCGAGGCCGGATTCTCGTCGTGGTGCTCCGTGTGCCTTTCTGAGGCGCCAGAGCGCACGTTCTGGGAAAACGGGCGCATCGGGTACATAACTTAATATGAGCCCCTGTTTCCTATTCGAAGGCCCGCTAGTCCCAAATCATGGGGCCGCGTGGCCCCCTCTGTCATCGCCGACCCCCTTTTTTTACGGACTGAATTCAGGGTTTTTCGGGGTCGAATTGGGCCCTATCTAGAATCTACGGCTCTATTTCTAGACTAGGGCAGACCTGACGGTAAGAGTGACAATGGAATCGCCACTCTGGCACCGACCGCAACATTATTCACTATCTGATTTATTCTCACATCGCCAGCAATGCTGATGAGCATGGTTGCATCGATGAAGTCCACGTCTAATTTTTCTGAGATCAATTCGGCCATTTTGTTTAGGGCGATTTTATAGGCTTCCTCGATAGTCTGGCCGTGGCCAACGGTCATCAGCTCTCTGGCGGTGGCTACCATCGGATGGGTCAATTTCATGTCTATTACCGTGCAACGCAGGGTCATGGAACCTTCCGACTCGATCGAGGAGAAGCAGCTTTCACCGTCACCCATGGCAGCGTGAATATCCCCACAGGATAGCAATGCCCCCTCGACGAACACGGGGAGGTAAACGCTGGTGCCCTCGGTTATGTCCGTAATGTCCATGTTCCCGCCGTACTCTCCAGTTGCGTGGCAGTTGATGGCCTCGCCGACGGGCGCAACACTTACTTTGCCCACCATTGGGCGCAGAGGTACTTTTATCGTATCATTGAAGTAAGCGAATTTGTCATCATATTTCACCACTTTGTACATGGGTTTAGTCACGCTATCTCCAAATGCCCCTTTTCCCGGGATTACAGCGATTGCCCCCTCTCCTGCCGTCAGTTTCAGCTCCACAATTTCAACCTTTAGTGTCGAGCCGGGTCTGGCACCCTCTATCCTTACTGGGCCGGTTACCGGTACAGTCGTTTCCGGAAATTTTTCCCGGTGGGTCAATATGCTGGGAGTTTCTAGTCGGAATAGCTCACCCTGGGCCACTGTCAGTGCGGAAGGAATCGAAGCATCATAATAGTCATTGCTGATGTCTTTTGTCAGAACCTTCATCATATCTCTCCTTCTCTATTTTCCGCGATGTGATTGCCTCTTAAGTATGTCTTCCCGATTGACCCAGTTCCTGGGCAGGTTACCCTTAAGAACGGAAACTATCTCGGTAAAAAGCTGGTGGCAGGTTCTGGGCATCATCTCCATTATCTGCCCTATCAAACCCCACCAGATCAGGCCGCTCGAAATAACTCCACCTGCTCCTGAGGCTGGAATGCCGGTTGACAAATCAATAACCAGTTGGCGGGAGTAGCTAAAAGGGTTTTATCATTTGCCCCGGTAGCCAGAGGATTATCTGAGGAAAGATAACCAGCAAGGCAAGCGCCACTAAAATTAGAATCACATACGGAATTACGCCGCGGATGATGTGAGCCGTGGTTACCCCCAGTGCTGGGTCAGCGGCGCCACGCAGATAGAAGATGGCATAGGCGAACGGAGGGGTCATGAAGGAAGTCTGCAGGTTAACGCAGATCATCATGGCAAACCAGAGCGGGTCAAATCCGAGCTCGTGGCCAACGGGCGTTATTATGGGTATCACAATAAATAGTATCCCCAGCCAGTCAATAAAATAGCCGAGGAGAAAAACGACGAACATGACGACGGCAAAGATGCCCCATTTGCCGCCCGGGGCACTCAAAATCACATTTGTCACCGCATCCCCGCCGCCGGCGCGCAGAAAGATGCCGACGAAGGCAAATCCCATGGCACCGATGGCCATTACCATCGCCGAGACAATCAGCGTTTGCAGTACAACGTCTTGCAGCACCTTCCAGTTAAGATGCCGATAGATAACGGCGAGCAGTGTGGCGGCAACAGCCCCCACCCCGGCGGCTTCCGTGGGCGTAGCAATACCAGCGAAAATACTCCCCAGCACCGCCAGAATCAAGAACGCTGGCGGCACCAGTGAAAGGAAAAGGTCAGCGGTTTTCTTGAGCAAAGGAACCGCCCTTTCCTCCAGGGCCACGGCTGGCGCCATTTTCGGCCGTAGAAAGCTGTAAACTGTGATATAGCCAATGTATAAAGCGGAAAGGAGAAATCCGGGCATAAAGGCGGCAAAGAACAGCTTGCCCACGGAAATAAGCGCCATCGGTCCGTAAATGACCAGCATGATACTGGGGGGAATCAGGATACCCAGCGTGCCCCCGGCACAAACGGCACCACTGGCCAGGGCTTTGTCATAGCCACGCTTAATCATGGCGGGAAGGGCGATAATGGCCAGCGCCGAAACCGAAGCGCCGATAATGCCCACCGTGGCTGCCAGAATCGTGCCCAGCACCACCGTGGTTATCGCCAGCCCGCCCCTTAAGCCGCCAAGCCAGACATAGAGGGAAGCAAACATCTTTTCAGCTATTCCCGAATGGCCCAGCATCAAGCCCATGAAAACAAATCCCGGCACGGCCAGCAAAGTAGGGCTGCCTACAATCTCCCAGGCGCGACTGTATAAAATCCAGCTCGCAGTCTTTGGTCCGAAAAGGAGAGTCCCCATGGTAATGGTGACACCGCCGATAACAAAAGCCAGCGGGAAACCGAGGAGAACTCCAACGACGACCAAACCGAGCATGACCAGGCCTGCCACCTCGGGACTCAGGTTAATCATAAGCTTTATTCCTCACCAGCAGGTATAAATCACGATAGAACTGGGCCAAAGCCTGAAGGGCAAGCAAAATCATCCCCACAGATACAACTGTCCTAATTGGCCAAAGCAGGGGGAACCAGTAGGAGAACGATGACCTTTCCTCGACTACAAAGGAGCGGTATGCCCACCCCACGCTAACAAAGACCAGAGAAGCCACCATTGGCAGGAGCCAAATCAGGGTAGCAACCACATCAATGCCGGCCTGCCACCTCGTCGGCAGGCTGAGATAAAAGATATCTACCCTTACATGCCGGCGGAGGCGATGGACATAACCCCAGCCCAGGGTATAGAGAGCCGCTCCAAACATCATCATGAGTTCCGGTAGCACACTCGTTGGGCTGCTAAAGATATACCTCAGAGCCACCTCAGTGGTGATGGTCACCATGATAAGAACGACCACCCATTTGACCGTTTTTCCGGTAAAATCGTTGATGGTGTCAATCGCTTTCAGTATCTTTTTCATCGTTTATATCTGGCTCCGCTCCGTGGAAGAACCCGGAGCGGAGCCAGACCTAAGATTTGGTCACCAGCTAGTATTGCCGCCACTCTTCTGGAGTTGCCGACCATGAAGGCAGCCCCTCGGTATCATTCCACTTCACCGCCCAGGCGCGCTGAGCTTCCAGCATTTCCTTCATGTCGGGTTTGTCGGCCGCCACCCCAGTCATGGCATCATCATAAAGTGCAGCATATGCCTCTACTATTTCCATGGGTAACTTCTGGACGACACATCCGTACTCCCTCATTTTCTCAGCTATCGGGCCTTCTTGCATCGTCATCTCAATACCGAAATTTACTGCTTCGGCCCGAGCGACCGTCGTGAAAAGCAGTTTGAGGTCATCAGGTAGCGCCATGAAACTGCTTGTCTTCACCGCGGGATGCATACCTCCCTCGCTGGGCGCCCGGATGGGGGAAATGTAGATATACTTGGTAACTTCATGATAGCCAAAATCGTAGTTGGTTTTAAAATTGCTCATTTCAAAAGCATCAAGTACGCCGCGCTGCGTCGCCTCGTAGAGTTCAGCCGCCGGTAGCATGGTAAGAGCGGCACCCCACTGCTCAAAGGGTAGCCCGCCGTAACCGAAGGTCCGGATTTTCATGCCTTTAAAATCCGCCGGTGTGTTCAGCTCCTTGGTTGATTGCAGGAAGATTTCGGGTGGATTAACAGGGCTGGTGCCGGGGATTTCCATGACGTCAAATCCTTTTGCCGCAATCCACTTATTGGCGATGGCAGCACCTTCCTTCCAAAGGAAGACATGATAGGCGTAAGGGGGCAGTCTCGCCGCATTCTGATGGTAAATGGCGCCCAAGGGAATTGTGCCCATCACAGCCCCAAAGTTCCCGGAACCCCAATCAAGAGCGCCCTCATGCTGTCCCAGAAACTCCTGGTAGGCGGGCACAATAGCGCCGCCGGGATGCAATTGCAGCACGAAACGCCCTTGACTAAGCTCGTTAACAGCGGTCTGAATTCTCTTGAGCGATTCATAAAATGGCGTTCCCACAGCCTGATGCGATGACCCGACCCAGGTAATTACTTCTGCTGGTGTGGCTGGAGCCGGTGCTGGGGCAGGGGCAGGTGCTGGCGTAGGAGCGGGAGCTGGGGCTGGTGCAGGCGCTGGTGCAGGAGCGGGAGCAGGCGCCGGAGCTGGAGCGGGCGCAGGCGCTGGAGCTGGAGCTGGAGCCGCACAAGCAGCAACTAAACTACCAGCCAATGCAACCACCATCACCACAGCTACTATCCTTTTTTTATTCATTTTCTTCTCCTCCTAAAGTATTGGAACCAAACTGTGTAAAAATCCTTTCTATTGAAAGTTATCACCCCCCCCCTTTTTCTAGTTTTGATACCCATCCAAAATTTAGATCAATCAAATTAATTCGTAACTAAGTTTAATCACGGGGTGCCACTAGCCCAATATCGCATGAGGTTGCCCACGGGAGACACACCAACACCTTACCCGGCATGATTAAATCCTTGTTTCCCCCGGCAAAGCCCGTCTATCGATTGTTCTATTACGATATTCGATTTCGATAATCGAATCTGATATACATTATGCCATTTTATCGTTCTTGTCAATACATCAACTGTGTTTATTACAAAAACTTTTCAAACAGGCTAAACTTGATAGGACCAGAGCTTGGATTTCTGGGACAACACTCTGGTAGAATTAATATTGCTGAAGGATAATGCAGATTTAGAATAGGAGATTAATGAAGAGACCATGA
>JABMRW010000101.1 GCA_013202445.1 Deltaproteobacteria bacterium
CACCTGGCGCACCTCGTCCTTGAACAGGTAGCGCAGCGGCTCCAGCAGCTTTAGCGTCATCGTGGCCGGCAGCCCGCCCACGTTATGGTGGGACTTTATCTTGGCGGCGGCGGTGCTTCCCGAAGAGGCGCTCTCGATGACATCGGGGTAGAGCGTCCCCTGGGCCAGGAAGTCCACCTTACCGATTTTCTTGGCTTCATCCTCAAATACGTTGATAAACTCCTCGCCGATAATCTTCCTCTTGGTCTCGGGGTCGGTTACCCCTTTCAAACGGTTGAGGAAGCGCTCGCTGGCGTCCACATAGACGATATTCATGCCCATATTTAAGCGGAAGGTGTTGAAGGTTCTTTCCACCTCCTCGCGGCGCAGCATGCCGTGGTTGACGAAGATGCAGGTAATCTGGTCGCCGATAGCCTTATGAATGATAGTGGACACCACCGCCGAGTCAACCCCGCCCGATAGGGCGCTGATGACCTTGCCCTTCCCCACCTCTCTCTGGATTTTGGTAAGACTATCGGTGATGAAGTTGCCCATCGTCCAGTTTCCCTGGCAGCCGCATATGCGGTAGATGAAATTCTTTAAAATAGTCTTGCCTTCGGGGGTGTGGACTACCTCGGGGTGGAACTGGAGACCGAAGATATTCTTATCGTTGCCGATAGCGGCGAAGGGCGAGTTATCGGTGTTAGCCATCACGTTGAAATCGGGCGGCATCGCTTCGATTTTGTCGCCGTGGCTCATCCACACCGGCGTGGACTGGGGTACGTTGGCGAAGAGGGGCGAATCAAACCCGCCCAGGTTAAGCAGGGCGTGACCGTACTCGCGCTTGGTCCCCGGCGCCACCTGTCCGCCCATCTGGTGGGTGATGACCTGCATCCCGTAGCATATGCCCAGCACAGGCAGGTGGCTCTCGTAGATATAGGATGGCGCCATGGGGGCGTTGGCTTCGTAGACGCTGCCCGGCCCACCGGAAAGGATAAACCCCTTGGGGTTCAGGGGCGCTATCTTCTCCCAGGGGGTATCGGGGGAGACCAGTTCGCAGTATACATGGCATTCGCGCACCCTGCGGGCGATGAGCAGGCTGTACTGCGAGCCGAAGTCAATAACGATGACAGCCTCGCGCTCGCCGCTGGGGACGGCTTCTTTAGCCGCCGCCGGTTGCTCACCGCTTATCTCTTTAGCGATTTCCAGGTAGGTGGAAACCTCGATATCGCCGCTGGTAGACACACGGCGGCTGGCTTTCGGGGATGGTTTTGATTTTGCTTTGCCCTTGGCCATTTTGTATTGAAAATAGATTACCACTATGGCGGGTGGTTGTCAAAGGATTTACAGCTTGCCAGCCGGGCCGATAGGGAATATAATATCGATGTATGATAAAGGGCTATCTTCTCATCAAGCTGGTCCCCGGCCTGGAATCCAGTGCTCTGTCCCAGATTCGTGCCATTCCCGGCGTCACCGATTTGAACCTGGTGTTCGGGGGTTGGGATGCCATCGCCACTGCTGAAGCCAAGAGCCTCTTTGAACTGTCCCGGATAATCGTCGGCGAAGTGCGCAGTGTTCAGGGTGTCCAGGATACGTCGACGCTGGTGCAGGGCGAACTATAAGCGGCTTTTTAGCCGGATAGGGCAGGGGGCGAAATTAAAGAGCCGCCAGCTTCTTTTTGAGCTCCGAGAGCTGCCTTAGGTGTGATTTTTCCTCGGCGATTATATTATCTACCGTCGCCTGCGCCCTCTGGGGCATTATCTCTTTCATCTCGTAGTAAAAGAGAATCGAGTCCTTTTCCGCCCGGATAGCCAGTTCCAGGGCGGCGGCGTCGCTCTCGGCCTGGGCAGCCATTTCGCTGGTGACCAGGTCGTCGCTGAAAACAGCGCTGTCAACCAGCGCCCTTAGGTAGGCGGTATACTGCCCGCTCTCATCGGCGGAAATCTGGAATTTATCGGCTCCGGCCAGCATAGCCTTAAAGGTCTCAATGTGGCCCCGCTCCATATCGGCCAGATAGTTAAAGACCTCGCGGGCGGCTTCTTTCTGGGTTGACTTGGCCATGACATCGTAGAAGACAATACCCCGCCCCTCAATCCCGATGGCGATATTAATCAGCTCACTGCCGGAAAAAGAGATTGACATTTGGCTTAGTGCCCCCCTTCTTAAATATAGGTCAGGCTATTTTTCCTCTTCTTTGAGCAGGTCGGTAAATACGTCGGTGTGGTAGATTTCGTGGTCCCTTATGCGAATCAGCAATTTTTTAAGGCCGGGGTCTTTTATCTTTTTGGCGGCGCGGTCGTAGGCCTCGGCTACTTCCTTCTCTATCTTAATGTCGGCCCGCAGCATATCGACGGTCTTCCTGGAGCGGTCGACTTTGGTATGCTCTATTACGGGGTGGCTGCCGCCGCCGATTATCTCCTCCGCCAGCCAGCCCAGGTGCTGCATCTCGTTGATGGCCTGGTCCTGCAGATCCTTATTGGTCTCGGCATTGGGCGATAGATAGGATTGAAGCAGGTACTGGAGGATGACGGTGTACTCGTGCTCGATGCCCCAGTTAAGCACCTCGGTGACCTCGTCCTTTTTGTCGCCCCGGAGGTCGGTAGACCTCTCCTTCTTGGCTTTATCCACGAAGTGGACGAAATCGCCCCGGTGGGACTCTTCGTCGGAGAGGATACGCTTGAGCAGCCGTTTTAGCTTGGGGTCGTCGATAGCTTTGATGTGTTCTTTGTAGAGCTTAATGGCGTCGTCTTCCTGCAGTATGTCGTTACTCATCCAGTCCGATACCGCCTTGCCCCCCGTCCGCATCACCCCCCGCTCCAGGCTGGGGGTACCGCCCAGCTCGGCGACGGTCTCGGCCAGCCAGTCCAGGTGGCGCATCTCCTCCCGGGCCAGAGCCTCAATCTCGCAGGACATCTCGCCCTCGCCCATGGCGTAGGCGTGGCTCAGGTACTGGATGATGGCGGCGTGCTCTCCCTCGATGTCCTGGTTAAGCATCTCGATGATTTTCTGTTTGTCCATTAATTCCTCCCCGATTATTATTTCTAGGATTATTATTTCTGGCTACTTTTTATCGATGCCCTTTAGTTGCTCCCACTTTTCCTTCCCCAGGCACTGGGGCGCTGAGGTGCACCACTCAATACAGGAGGGCACCTTCTCCTTGTAGACATACTTCTTGCACTTGGGGCACTTCACCCGCATCTCGTCGGAGAATATTTCCACCTCGGCGCCGCAGTTAGGGCACTTATGCACTGATACCCGGAGGTTTCTTGTGTCCTGCCCGGGACATTTGCTCTCCATAACCGGCTATTCCTCTACTTTTTCAAACTGGCTCTTATCCGCTCCGCAGACAGGGCAGACCCAGTCGTCGGGTAACTTTTCAAAGGGTGTTCCCAGCGTTACACCGCCCTCGGGGTCGCCAAACTCGGGGTCGTAGACGTAGTCGCAGACGCTGCACTTGTATTTGGCCATTTTAGATGCCACCTCCTTCTTCTCCTTGTGATAGCTGGGGGCGGTCTTGGGGGTGGTGCCCCGTTTGACCAGGTGGTAGTAGGCATAGGTCATGGGCTCGCCCTCCCCTAGAATTTCGGCCCCCGCCAGCTCCCCGACGAAAATGGTGTGTGTGCCCACATCCAGTTCTTTGCTTACTTTAACCTCCAGAAAGGCCAGTGCGTGGTCGGTAACTATCGGCGCCCCGGTCTCACCCAGTATATAATTTAGGCCTTTAAGCTTGTCCACCTCCCGCCCTGACTTGAAGCCGAAGTGGCCGATAAAAGCCAGCGGCGTATCTGTGGCCAGTACGGAAGCGGTAAAGACCCGGCTTGCTTTAATAAACTCATGGGTCAGGTTTTCTTTATTAATAATCACGCCGATAGCCGGCGGCTCGGCGGTTACCTGAGTCACCGTGTTGGCCACCTGCCCGTTGAACCGCTTGCCTTTCTTGGAGCAGACGATATAAAGTCCGTAGCCTATGGTATGCAGCGCACTGGTATCCATCTCTCGCCTCGCTTACACTTCTTATTTAGCTTTCCTGACGTATGCTTTATATTCCCCATGTTCCTCCTCAATCCCCAGCATCTCATTGCCGGTGATGCGGCACCAGGCGGGCATATCCTCCTTTATCCCCTTATCGTCGGCCAGGACTTCCAGCACCTGCCCCGGCTTCAGCTCCTTGATCTTTTTGGCGGTCTGGTAAATAGGCATGGGGCAATAGAGTCCAACGCAGTCCAGAGTGGCGTCCGCTTTCATTGCCCGGCCTCCTTCATGGCAGCCCTCCCTATTTCTCCTCCAGCTTACCCCCGCACTGGGGGCAGGTTTCGGCTTCCCTGGGCACGGCTATCTGGCAGCTGGGACAGTAGCGCAGGGTCACGCCGCAGGGCTTGCAGTAGGGTAACACCGACAGGGTAATCTCTTCGTCGCAGTAGGGGCAGGAACACCTCTTCTCCACCGATTTTGACTCTTTACTCTCTTTCATTTCTTTCCCCCTTTTTGGCTCTTGGCCGCCTTGCCCTGCTTCTTCAGGTAGTTGTCGATAGCCTTATTCAGGGCCTGGGCGCCCAGGTTGGAGCAGTGAAATTTGTTCTTGGGCAGCCCCTCCAACTGCTTGGCCACCAGCGCCGGTGTTATCTTCTTGGCCTCTTCCAGGGTCTTACCCATGGCCATCTCGCTGACCATGCTGGAAACGGCGATGGCGGCGCCGCAGCCGAAGGTCTTGTACTTGACGTCGCTGATGTGATTATTATCGACCTTGATGTAGAAGGTCATCATGTCCCCGCAGACGGGATTACCCACCTCGCCCACGCCGTCGGCTTTCTCTATCTCGCCCACATTGCGGGGGTTCATAAAGTGCTCCATCACTTTTTCATTGTAAACCGGCATTTTATTTCTTCCCCCCTTTCTTAGCTTTGAGGAATTTGGAATATAACGGTGACATCTGCCGCAGCTTGTCCACGATGGGCGGCATTGTTTCTAATACATAGTCGACATCCCCCACGGTGCTGTCCAGGCCAAAGCTGAAGAGGAGCGACCCCTGGGCTATCTCGTGAGGAATCCCCATGGCGATGAGGACATGAGAGGCTTTGAGCGCCCGGGAGGTACAGGCCGAGCCGCTGGAGACGGCTATTCCCTGGCTGTTTAGCAGCATAAGCATAGCCTCCCCCTCGATGAACTCGATGCAAAAGCTGGCATGGCCGGGCAGGCGTTGGGTGGGGTGTCCGGTGACTATCACGTGCTCGATGCCGTCTGGCAGGCCGGCGATTAGCCTGTCACGCAGGGCGGAGAGGCGTTTTGCCCTGGCCCCCATCTCGGCTTTTGCCAGTTCGGCCGCCTTCCCCAGCCCTACGATGGCCGGCACATCCTCGGTTCCGGCTCTTCTTCCCCCCTCCTGCACCCCGCCGTCGAGGAAGGGGATGATGCGCACCCCCTTCTTTAGCCAGAGGGCGCCGGCGCCCTTCGGCCCGTAGAACTGGTTACCGGCCAGGCTCAGGGCATCCACCCCCAGCTCCATGACATCTATGGGTATCGTGCCGGCGGTGGCTACGGCGTCGGTGTGAAAGATAGCCCCGCTTTTCTTCACCACCCCGGCTATTTCTTTAATCGGCTCAATGGTGCCCACCTCGCTGTTGGCGTGCATAATGGAGACGAGGACGGTGTCCTTCCTCAGGCTTCGGGATACTTTATCGGGGTCAACTATTCCGTGCTTGTCCACCGGCACCTCGGTAACCTCAAAGCCCCACTTCTCCAGGGTTTTGGCCGAGTGCAGTACCGAGAAGTGCTCAATGGCTGAAACGACAATATGCTTGCCTTTAGACTGCTGGGCCAGGGCCAGCCCTTTAACGGCGAAGTTATTGGACTCGGTGCCGCTGGCGGTGAAGATAATCTCCTCCGCCTCCCCCCCGATGAGATCGGCTACTTTACCACGGGCGTCCTCTACAACCTCCCTGGCTTTATCCCCCCAGTTATGCAGGGACTGGACATTGCCGTAGGCGTCCTTGAAATAGGGCAGCATAGCCTCGAGCACCTCGGGCAGTACCGGTGTGGTGGCAACGTAGTCCAGGTAGACCTCTCTCATCTACTACCTCCGAAATGGTTATTTAACCCCCGTCCAGGGAGTGGTGCTCCTTCTCAACGAACCAGGCGGCGGGGTCTTTGAGGTATTCGTAATAGTCGAGCAGAACTATGTGGTGCTCCTTCTCCTGGGCGGACAGGGTCTGGTAAAATTCCCTCTCGGCGTCATAGGTGGCCGCCTGCTCCTGCTGCTTGTAGAAATCGTAGGTTTCATTCTCCATGTCCATGGCTTTCTTGACGGCGTCAAGCTCGCTGGCCGCCGCCTTGTCATTGGAGCCTCCTTGTCCGGCAGCCCGGGCGAATATAGTTCTTAAGTTCCGGCCGCCGTCCGCTTCAAAATCGGTTTTAGGCCAGTCGTTTTCCTTGCGTATGGCGTTATATATCTGCTCGAACTTCTGGCGGTGAATGTCTTCCTCGGCCGCCAGCGTTTTAAGCAGCTTCTTACCCAGCTCGTTACCGCTTTGCTGGCTGGCTTTCAGATAGTATGCCTTGCCGTCGATTTCCATCTGGATGGCAGTCTGGAGTGCTTTCAGGGTCCTGTCCTGCTCGCTTCCGGTTGTCATAGACTCACCCCTTCCGGTTTAATTTCGCAATAAACCCTCACCCACCCCGGTTGCTGCTACCATAATACACAAAAAACAGTGACAAAATCATAAAATCAGGGGGAATAAATCTTACAAAGTTATCACATTTCGCCGTTTGGCTAGAGCTCTATCAGTATCAGGCCGTCCTTGACCTGCGCCTTGTAAACGGTAAGTGCCCTGGGTGACTTGAGGGCTTTGCCTCCTCGGCCTCGTTTTACTGACGCCAACGATTAATTTTAGTATAACTCAATATCCGCTCTGATTTCTACGGGTTTCTACATATTTTGACATATTTCGGCTTAAGTCATAGGTAAAAGGTACTCGGGCTAAATGTTGACATGTGGGCGTGTAATGGGCTATTCTCGTTATAGGTGTAAACTGCGTGAGGGTTAAACTTGGAGGTATGAACTGTGGCTAATAATGATACCGAAGAAGCCAAGAAAGAAATAGAGCGGTTAGCCAAAGAGCAGGCTAATAAAGAAGCCAAAGAAGCCAAGCAGTCTAAGAAAGAAGCAGAGCGCCTGGCTAAAGAAGAGGCGAAGAAAAAGGCCGAAGATGAGAAAAGGTTTAAAGAAGCTGAAGCCAGGGCCAAGAAAGACGCCGAAAAGTTAGCCAAAGAACAGACCAAGAAAGAAGCCAAGCAGGCTAAGCAGGCGAAGGAAGAACCGGCGCCGGATGTTAGCTCAGCCACTTACGAGGGCAACTTCCAGCTGGTTTTGCCGTCGGCAGTCGGTTTTAAGCAGGTAAAACAATTTACCCAGCACCTGGCGGGAATAGAAGGCGTGGAGGTAGTCTGGACTGGTGGCTCGCTGGATGAAGGCACCTTAATCACTGTTTCAGTAGCGCAAGCGACACCCCTGGCCCGAATACTCAGTGAGATGCCGATGGTGGGAGGGGTTGAGGTAAATGGGAAGAATATTACAGTTACGTTTGAGGCTTCCGTTTAGGAGGATATAGACCCCGGCGCTATCCGCTTATTCGGCCGGATACGGGTACCCTGAGCCAGTTTGTTATTTTTGCCCACCACCACCTTATCCCCCAGGACGCAATTATCCATAACCTGGCTTGCCTCATGAATCTGGCAGTGGTCGGCAGCTATACAGTTTCTCAGTATAGCCCTTTTGCCTACCCTGACGTTGTTCCACAGTACCGCCCCTTCTATGCTGGCTCCTTCGGCTATTTCGCATTCCGGCCCCAAAACGGTCGGCCCTTTTATCTTTACCCCCCGCCCGATGACGCACCCCTCCCCGATGAGCACCGGGGCTTCAATCTTGGCCGAGGGGTCAATCTGGCTCCCGCCGCCTATTTGAACACCGCCGGTGGCATTAAACAGGGAGGGGGCTTTGCCCAGCAGCAGGTCATAGTTTAAGCGCAGGTATTTCTCCGGGGTTCCCATATCCAGCCAGTAAGCCGTAGAGGAATAGGCATACATTGGTTTACCCCGGGCCAAAAGTTGTTGAAATGTCTCTCTCTCAATACTGACTGTCTTTTTTGGCGGTATCCGAGCCAGGATATCGGGCTCCAGAACATAGATACCGGCATTTATCCTATTGGTGGTTACTTCCTCCCAGCCGGGCTTTTCCAGGAAACGGGTAATTCTGCCCCCGGCGTCGGTTTCTATCAGACCATAGGCGGTGGGGTCATCCACCGGGGTAACAGCGATAGTCGCCACCGCCTTTCTTTCCCGATGGAAATTTATCATGGCCGTAATATCCAGGTCGGTAAAAATATCGCCATTTAACATCAGGAAGGTCTCATCCAGATACCTTTCGGCATTCTTCACGGCGCCGGCGGTTCCCAGCGGCTCCTCCTCGATGAGGTAAGAAAGGCGCACGCCCGTTTTAGCACCGTCACCGAAGTAGTCCTTGATGTGGTGAGGCAGGTAGCTCATAGCCAGGATAATATCGGTTACACCGTGCCTCTTGAGGTAAGCGAGCAGGTGCTCCAGGAAGGGCTTATTCAGCACGGGCATCATGGCCTTAGTGATGTTACAGGTAAGGGGGCGCAGACGGGTACCTTCTCCCCCCACCAGGATAACTGCTTTCATCGCTTTTCTTCTCCCTGCCTTAGCAAAAATCTTATAGCGCCGCCCTTCCCCTGTCAAGCGGTGCTGTAGTTATTGACATTTAAAACACGATGTATTAACCTGCAAAAGCGTACACCTCCCAAGAAATAAGCCTGGTGAGATTAAATGGGTAGCTCTTTGTCTCTGGTGCTTCAGGGAAAGGTAGTCGTCATCACCGGCTCTACGGCTGGTATCGGCAAAGCCGGCGCTATTGGCTTTGCCCGGGAAGGGGCTAAGGTAGTGGTCAGCGGCCGCAACCGCCAGCGGGGCGAAGAGGTGGTGGACGCCATAAAAAAACAGGGCGGTGAGGCCAGCTTTATCCCCGCCGATATGCTGGCGGTGGCTGAGATTAAGCGCCTGTTTAAAAAAGCGGTAGCTGCCTACGGCCGGCTGGACATCTTCTGGCACAACGCTGGTATTGTCGGCCCCGATAATGTCGAAGATATCACCGAAGAAATATATGATAATACGCTGGCGGTGCATCTCAAGGCCGCCGTCTTCGGGGCCAAGTTCGCCGTCCCTGAGATACGCAAGGCCGGGGGCGGCTCCATTCTGTTCACCAGCTCGGTGGCCGGTTTAAAGCAGGCCAGCTACTCCATGACCTATTCCCTGGCCAAGACCGGCCTGGTGATGCTAACAAAGAAGCTGGCGGTAGATTTAGCCGGGGACAACATCCGGGTCAACTGTGTCTGTCCCGGCCGGGTGGAAACCGGGATGAGGGTAGCCATAGCCGGGGAGAAAGCTCAGGAACTGGGCATCAGCCCGGAGGAGTGGGTAAAGAGGGATATCCAGCGCATACCTCTGGGCAGGTACGTCACCGAAGATGAGGTAGTTAACGCGGCGCTCTTCCTCGTCTCTGACAAAGCCGCGTCGATTACAGGTGTTGCCCTCCCCGTCGACGGGGGTTTTCTGGCAGTATAAAGCTTTTTATATAATTAAAGGCAAGGAGGGTTTGAATGGGGAGGTTAGATAACAAGGTAGCTATAGTCACCGGTGGTGCCAAGGGGCTGGGTAAAGCCTTTTGCTTCGGCCTGGCCAGGGAAGGGGCTAAGGTAGTGATGGCGGCGCACCGTATGGACGAGGAATCGACCAAGGCGGTCAAGGAGATAGAAGCCAGGGGCGGCTTCGGCGTCACCGTTGATGTCACCAACGAGGAATCCACATTGCGCATGGCCGAGGAGGCCGCCAAGAAGTTCGGCCGCATTGATATTCTGGTCAACAATGCCGCCTACTACTACGGCGTGTCCCGGAAGCCTTTTTACGAGGTTTCACCGGAAGACTGGGACAAGGCGCTGGCGGTAGGCGCCAAGGGGCCCTGGCTCTGCGCCAGGGCGGTATTCCCCTATATGAAAAAGCAGGAGAAGGGCAAGATTATCAACCTCTCCTCCGAGGTAGCCTTCTCACCGACCAAGGGTATGATTCACTATGTCACCTCAAAGGCGGCCGTTATCGGCATCACCCGTGTCCTTGCCGGCGAGCTGGGGCAGTATAATATCTGCGTCAATGCTGTCGCCCCCGGATACACCGATACGCCGGCCAGCTGGACCATCGGCAACGTTAGCAAGTTCGATGTAACTGCCACCCCGCTGGGGCGTGTCGGCTTACCCGAGGACGTGGTCGGTGCCGTCGTCTTCTTTGCCAGTGACGACAGCGACTTTATCAGCAGCCAGACACTGCTGGTTGATGGCGCCCGGCGGGTACATTAGGAGGGGTTCAAATGGGAATTTTAGATAACAAGGTAGCCATAGTCACCGGCGGCAGCAGGGGTCTGGGCAAAGCCTACTGCCTGAGGCTGGCCAGGGAAGGGGCCAGGGTGGTGGTAGCCGATATCCTGGCCAAGGAGGCGGAAGAGGTAGTCGATGAAATCAAGGCAGAAGGCGGCCAGGCCATAGCCGTAAAAACCGATGTCACCTCCGAGGAAGATACCGTGCGCATGGCCGAGGAGACGGTCAAGGCTTTTGGCCGCATTGACGCTCTGGTCAACAACGCCGGCTTCTACCACGGGATGTCGCGGGGGCCGTTTAATGAGATTTCGTCGGCCGAGTGGGACAAGATGATGAATGTGAGTGCCAAGGGAACCTGGCTCTGCGCAAAAGCGGTATTCCCCCAGATGAAAAAGCAGGGGAAGGGCAAGATTATCAATGTCGCCTCCGAGGCGTGTTTTTCTGCCACCAAGGGTCTCATTCACTATACTGCGGCTAAAACCGCCGTTATCGGCATCACCCGTGTCCTTGCCGGCGAGCTGGGACAGTATAATATCTGTGCCAATGTAATAGCCCCCGACGTTATTGATACCCCGGCAACCAGAAGTTACGTCAATATGGAAAAGTTGGACGCTAGCTCTGTTCCCATGGGCCGTTTCGGCAAGCCCGAAGATACAGTCGGTGCCGTTGTATTCTTTGCCAGCGATGACAGCGACTTTATCAGCGGCCAGACACTGCTCATTGACGGCGCCCGCAGAGTGAACTAAAGGGAGCAAGCAATTCACTCCTGATAGAAACGCTGTGCTATAATAAATTCGGCAGAGCATGATATAAGACACTAAGGAGGATAAAGAGATGCCCTGGACGTGGAATCTGCATACCAGAGAATTCTGGCCGCAGCGGGACCTTAAAAAATACCCGCTGTGGTTCGTGAACCTTGGCCACAGCTACCCGGCGTGGACCCCGCTATTTAACTGGATGTGGTGTTTTCCCCTGGCCCACGGTCTCGTCTATGGTATCAATGAGTCCTCGATACCCACCATCAGGGGCAGCGAGACTCGCAATATAGACGGATGCGCCCTGGCCAGCTCCCTCAGGATTAGCGATGAGGCTGAGATTGCCGAAAGGCAGAAGAAGTTCAAAAAGTTCATAACGGAAGAGTATGCCCCCAAGGGGGACAAGCTCTATAAAGATATGGAGGACGAGCTAATAGGGCTGTGCAAAAAATTCAGGACTTATGATTACGCCAATGCAACTCAGTACGACCTGTACAAGCTCTTCCGGGAAGCGGTGCAGATGCTCTATCGGGAATGGGAGACCCATTTCCATTTGATATACCCTGTTTATGAAGCCTACTGGCATTGTGGCGAGATTGCCGAGAAATACGCCGGGATAAAGGAGTTTTCCCCGACCTGGCACCGTATAGTCCGCGGCTATGATAACGACCTCTTCGTCCAGGACAAAGCGCTCTGGGGGCTGCGCACCCGCGCCCTTCAGCTCAAGATAGCCGATGTCTTCACCAAGAACGCGGCGGCGGACGTTGTCCCTGCCCTCAAGAAAACGGCGGCGGGCAAGGAGTGGCTGGAGAAAGACCTCAACGATTTTATGATAGTCAAGGGCTACGGCTGGCGGTCGCCGCGGATGATGGAATTCATTGTGCCCTCGTGGTGGGAAGACCCCACTCCGGCTATCGCTCACATCCAGCAGTACCTCGCCCTGTCCAAAGATATCAGTGCCCCCTTCCCGCTGGATAGTATCCGGCCCCGCTTGGTCAAGGAGCGGGAACAGTTAACCCGCGAGCTTATCGACAAGGTAAAGTCCGCCGGTTACAAGGACATGGACTGGTTCCTGGCTACCCTTAATGTAGCCCAGAGGTCAAGCGCTTTCAGCGAGAGCCATGACGTCGCCTGGGAGCAGGGCTGCCATACCACCTTCCGCTACTGCGTAAGGAAGATTGGAGAGTCGCTGGTCAAATTCGGCACAATTGAAGACCCCGATGATATGTTCCTCTTCATCCCTGAAGAATTAGAGCTGTTTATAATCTTCCCCGACTCATACGAAGTCAAAGACATTGTCGCCGACCGCAAGAACACCTGGACGGCCCAGAAGGAATTCAAGTCGCGCCCGCATATTGTTACCGCCGGGCCGTTAACACCGGAAGAGATAAACAAGCATATAGCCTCGACTCACGATGCCATAGTGGCCAAAGTTGTGGCCGGGGATGCCCCTGTCCAAAGGCCGGAGACCGGTGCTATCCTGTTCGGCCTCTGCGGCAGTCCGGCGGGCACCGTTGAAGGCAGGGCCCACCTGGTGGTAACCAACGAGGATGTTCTGGCTACCCAGCCGGGCGATATCATAGTCTGCCCGGGGATGTCTTCGGGATGGACGCCGATACTTCCACTGGCCAAGGGGATAGTCACCAGCGGCGGCGGGTCCTTAAGCCATGCCTGCATTCACTGCCGTGAGTATGATATCCCCCTGGTCTCGAACACGGGCAACGCCACCCTGGTTATTCAGGAAGGCGAAAAGATTAAGGTTGACGCCGATGAGGGGCTGGTCTTCCGGGTAAAATAGGCCGGTAGACGAATAGATATGAGCGTGAGACTGAAACTGCCGCCTATCTTGCAGGAATTCAGCGGTGGTGTTGAGACGCTTGAGGCAAGCGGGCGGACAGTTGGAGAGTGTCTAGAAGAGCTTGAGGCGCAGTTCCCCGGCATGAAAGAATCCCTGTTCGATAGGCAGGGGCACCTACTGCGTGTCTTTGGTATTTATCTTAACTCCGATGGCCTTCACCCCATAGAGCTGGATACACAGGTGCAGGGCGGTGACGAGATTGTCATCCTGAACTTTCTTATGGGTGGTTAGCCGCAGCCGGCCGATATTAACCTTGGAGGGTAAGATGAGCAGTTACAATGGCAGGATGATACGGTTGAACCTGACTACCGGCAAGAGCCAGGTCGAGGAAATCCCCCGGCAGTGGATGAAGGATTATCTCGGCGGGCGGGGCATTGGTGTCAGGTACCTCTACGAAGAGCTTAAGCCCGGTGTGGAGCCCCTGTCACCGGACAACAAGGTAATATTGATGATGGGCCCCCTCGGTGCCACCACGGCCATGTCGGTCTCCCGGATGGCGCTGGTAACCAAGAGCCCGCTTACCGGGGCCGTAGCCAAGTCGGTTATGGGCGGCAGCTTTGGTGCCTTCCTCAAGTTCGCCGGCTACGACGGCATTATCGTTGAAGGCGAATCAGCCAAACCGGTATATCTCCATATTGATAAAGATGGAATCCATCTCCTGGATGCCGCCGGGCTATGGGGGTTGGATACCCAGCAGACGCACCAGAAGCTGCGCCAGAAGCACGGCAAATCAACCCAGGTCGCCTGTATCGGGCCGGCGGGAGAGAAGCTGGTACGCTACGCTGTTCTTATCAGCGACCTCCGTTGCGGCGGGCGTACCGGAGTCGGTGCGGTGCTGGGCGCCAAGAAGCTAAAAGGCTTTGCCGTCAACTCATCAGGGCCTTTAAGCCTGCACGACGCCGATGGTTTCAAAGAGCTGACCAGGGAAATTATCGAAGGCTTGAAGACAAGCCCGGGGCGAATCAGGATGAGCGACTTCGGCACCTCCTACCTGACGCTGGGATTCGAGAAGGTGGGCATATTTCCGGTAAAGAACTTCCAGGAGGGGCACCTTGAGGGCATAGAAAAGATAGGCGATGAAGCCCTGGCCGGTATAAAGACCAAAAACGATGGCTGCTACGGCTGCATGACCAGGTGCGGCCAGGTGCGCCAGGTAACCAAAGGCCCCTATGCCGGTGCCGTCAGCGAAGGCCCGGACTATGAGACCATCTGGTCCCTGGGAGGCAATCTGGACAACACCGATTTAGGCTCGTTGATAGCCGCCGACTCCCTCTGTGACAGGCTCGGCATAGATACCGTCAGCGCCGGCAATACTATCGGCTTCGCCTACGAGCTGTATCAGAGGGGCATTATCACTAAAAAAGACACTGACGGGCTTGAGCTCAACTGGGGCAACCATGCCGCTATGATGACGCTGCTGGAGAAAATCGGCAACCGTGAAGGGTTTGGCAAGCTCCTTGGTGAAGGCACCAAACGGGCCGCTGAGCAGATTGGCAAGGGCGCCCAAGACTATGCCATACAGGTCAAGGGCCTTGAGCTTCCCGCCTACGAGCCACGCGCCGTCAAGGGCTACGGGCTAATTCTGGCCACCGCCAACATAGGCGCCAGCCACATGTACGGCCGACCCCGGGACGAGCTTTCCGGCAAGAAGGACAAGCTGACCGAGGTTGATAAGGGGCAAGACGCTGCTCAAGCCGAAATATCACAGGCGACTCAGGACGCGGTCATTCAGTGCAGCTTTGGCCCGGTCACCGGCTTTAACCCCCAGCAACGCAGCGATTTACTGGTGGCGGCTACCGGCTTTAAGGAGTTCGGCGACCCCGCCTATCTGGACAAGGTAGGGGAGAGGATTCTCTGCCTGGAGCGCTGCTTCAATGTTCGTGAAGGCTTCAACCGCAAGGACGATACCCTCCCTAAGAGGATGCGGACCGAGCCGCTGGCCAATGCCGGTCCGGCCACGGGGCAGGTATTCAAGAACCTCGATGGGCTGCTCGACGAGTTCTATGATGCCCTCGGCTACACTCGTCAGGGCATACCCTCGGAGGTAAAGCTAAAGGAGCTGGGGCTGGACTCGGTGGTGGCCGACATCAAGAAATTTGCTAAATAGATCTTAGAGCCAGAGAGAAAAGCGGTCATACTCTCAGGCCCTGAAAAACAGGAAAACGGATATATTCCAGAACAAAAGGGCAGTATATAGTCCAACAAAGCAAGTACTGAATATAAATATCAGCCTTGGTAATCTCCTGGCTATGTTCCACAGTATTAATACACAAAGTATAGCGCTGCACATTTTAATGATTAGGAAATCGTTCTCCATAACCAGAACCCTTAAAAAAGGGTTTCCCTCCTGTCCCAGCCCGCTTTTGATAAGGAACTGGCTTATAAGGCCATCCGCTACTACAAGTTATAACAATGTGCCCAAAAGTTGTTCTACTCTACGTATTCTAGCAACATCATCCATGTGTAATAACCTTCTTTGTGGCTGGTTCCTGGGTTATTCTTCCTCAGATGGGAGCGGGGCATAAATGGAAAATTGCATAAAGTCCAGACATCTGACGCCTATCGGGGGACTCCCTGTTGTAAATTTCTTCCATGATTCGGGGTCTTCACTACCATCAGCCTTGAGAAAACATAAGCCGGTAAGATCCGCACACCGTAAGGCTCCAAACCTCTCCTTAAAGAGCTTACAAAACTTTCTGGTAGCTGCTGCAACATCTCTCCTTATTACCGCAGTCTCCCGCGTTCTATAGGACACATCAATGCCGATGGCGATTGTGTGCGCCGTCACAGCACCACAAATCTCCCCCTGTGAAGAAAGGCCGGCGCCTAACCCTACGGTTATATCTTCCAGCCGGTCTATTTTAACCGGTAAAATTGGGCGGCCTCCGTGTAACTGTAATGCCTCCAGAACCATTTCAGTACAAAAAGGAGCAACATTACACCCATTTAACGTATATTGAAGAGATTCAGCCACCCAGTTAGTCAACCATCTTACCGCCTCATAACGAGCCTCCATATCGTAACTTTCCCCAAGCTTTATTCCACTCAGCCACTTCTCTCTCCATTCAGCAGCCGTTTTTGGATTACACACATCATAAATTTTCCCTGGCTTGAATCCGCGCAGCCACTTTTCTCTCAATTCAGCCGCTCTCTCACGCTTCTTTCCCCCAGACACATCACCTGGCCCGACTGGTGGTTTATTCATGCCGTTTCCCCTCCCTCTCTAAAATATCATTGTTAATGAAAGCTCAGGCACTCGATACATATGCCCAGAATCATGGCTTTATTATTTTACCGTATGAGACGTATTTCTTTATCAGCTCTTTCACTTTTTCCTGATCTTCTGTAAAGAACGTCTCTTGCAAGCTTTTTATCAACTCTAAGTGTTTGAAAACTCCGCGTTCAGAAAAGCGGGGATACTTTGTATCCTCTTTATCCCACTTCACCTTCATTTTATCTCCATCAAGGGTTATTTCACCCTTGACCCAGCATACGGGACAGAAGACATCAGGTAATTTCTCAGGTACCTTCAGTAAGTTGCAATGGCAAACCGGGCAAGACACATCTGTTTCATCGCCCGCATATTTCACCTCTTCAATCGGCATCATCATTGCCCTGGCTACTCGTCTTCCCAGCTCTCCGGCCCGCTTAATATATTCATCTCTCATCAGAACTGCGCCCGGTCGCCCCACAAAATTAACCTGCATCTGGTCAACCAGCTTCCAGGTATGCTGAACAAAGATATTTACTGAAGTGAGTCCCAAAGAAGTCCACTCTGGCTCCCCCCCGCCAACGGAAATAATCCCGCCAACCTTTGTTTTCTTAAGAATTTCAGGATGCCGGAACATGGTGGGCAGCATTCTTTCGTGAATTGCTTCAAAGTATGAATTTGCCCTTAAATGATATACTGGCACACTTACTATTACAGCGTCAGCCTCCACGACGGTCTTTTCCAAAATCCATGGAACATCATCGTCTTTAATGGCACATCTTGCCTCTTTTCCCCTTGACATGGCTATAGAACATGATTCACAACCCGTACATGGTTTCACTCTCAGGTCTATAGCGCGGATTATCTCCGATTCCACCCCAAGCTCTTCCGCTCCCATAAGGGCTTCTTTTAAAAGTATCTCGCAATTGCCGTTCTTTCTGCCGGTTGATAAACCGATTATCTTTTTCTTTTGTGTTTCAGTCATATCAGTTAACTCCTCTCTGCTCGCCAGCCTGAATAACGGCTAGCGAGAATATCATATCTTATTTTGCTTAAAATATGTTACTCTCTTCCAGAGACCCTTTCAAGCCTTTAACATAGTCAATAACCGTTCGTGGTTCTGGGTGAGTCCTCCTGGTATCTATTCTCCTCCTCAACCAATCTCTGTTAAAGCTGAATTGGAGAAGGCTATCAATGCGCCTGCCGATATTGATTGAGGAATGGAGAAAGGGGTATAATCAGGTATCACCGTATAGCGCCTTAGGATGCCTAATACCTGCTCTAATACTGCTCTAACAACAATCATAGCGTTAACACTAACTTAAAAATTTAGCTAGCCTACGGGAGCAAGACAGGATTTTTTACCGGTGCTAATGAAGGAGGCATGTTGTGTATGGTTGGATGGGCAAGATACTGCTTGTAAATCTGAATGATTTAGAAATAAAAACTATCCCTACGCAGCCGTATGCCGAGCGATACATTGGTGGGCGTGGCATCGCCTCCAGGATATACTGGGAGACGGTAGCACCTGAAACCAGGGCGTTTGACCCGGAGAATCGGCTTATATTCATGAGCGGGCCATTGGTGGCTACCGGCACCCAGGCGGCCACACGCTTATCGGTTGTAGGCAAATCCCCCATGACTTTCCCCGAAGGATACTGCTACGGTAATATGGGCGGGTTCTTCGGAGCCGAGCTAAAGAAGGCGGGATTTGACGGTGTTGTGATTGAAGGACGTGCGACAACGCCCGTATACCTTTGGATTCACAACAACGAAGCCGAACTTCGGGATGCCTCTTCGCTGTGGGGGCAGGGTGCTTACCGGACCGGAGAGATACTCCAGCAAGCCCATGGTGAAAAGGTACGTTTTGTCACCACTGGCGTTGCTGGTGAAAAAAGGGTAAGGACTGCGGTAATCTTTGGCTCCCACGAATCCGCTTCTTCCTGCGGTTTCGGGGCGGTAATGGGTTCCAAGAACCTAAAGGCGCTGGCCGTGATGGGCAGCGGGAAGCCATCCGTAGCCGACCCGGTCAAGCTCAAGGAGCTTAATCGCTACACCATCAAGATAAGCAATCGTATAGGTTCACCTATTCCTCCGCTCATGGAAGGGACCAAATATGAAAGTTTGTTGGATGTAATTGGCAAGGGTAACTGCTATCAGTGCGGAGTGGAATGTATCAGGAGTCTGTACCGGTATGGTAAGCGGCTGGAGGGGTACCGCAAGTGCCAGTCCATGGAATATTACATGCCATGGCAGTTCTCCCGGGAAGACGAACCGTTGGAGACATTCTTCAAGGCACCTGTCCTGGCTAACGACTACTCTATAGATACCTGGGAGCTAAGAAGCATTATTGAGTGGCTCTATGCCTGCTATCAATCAGGCGCCCTTACCGAGCAGGAAACCGGCCTGCCGCTGTCCAGAATTGGTACCGGAGAATTCCTGGAGAAACTGCTTCACTCAATAGCCTACCGTGAGGGCTTCGGTGATATCCTGGCCGAGGGACTGGTGAGGGCCGGGGAGAAGGTGTCGGATAAGGCTCGGGCTATGTTAAACTATAACGTTGCGCCCATCGGCATACATGATATCTTCCCGCCCCGGATATATGTCGCCCACGCGCTGCTCTACCCGATGGAACCCAGGGTGCATCATAACATTCTGCACGAGATGCCTCTCACCACGGGAGCATGGGCGCTTAATCAACATCAGCCGGGTGCCACACCGGTGACAACCGAGGCGTTTCATGGTATCGCCAAGGCTTTCTGGGGCAGTGATGAAGCCGGAGACGTATCCAGCTATGAGGGGAAAGCGCTGGCAGCAGTAAAAATACAGAACAGGACCTATCTTAAGGAGAGTCTCGGCCTGTGCGACTTCGCCTGGCCAAACACCAATTCATTCAACACACCGGACCATGTGGGGGACCCTGACCTTGAAGCCAAAATATTTACGGCGGTTACCGGTATCGCCGGCGAAGAACTTGAACCGGCTGCCGAGCGCATTTTCAACCTGCAAAGAGCCATCATGTTGCGGGAGGGACGGAGAGTCCCTGAGGATGATTTCCCACCTGAGTACAATTTCACCGAACCCCTGCAATCTAACCCGGCTTTTGGGATATTGACGGTTCCCGGTCCTGGCGAGGAAGTAGTTGATGTAACCGGAAACACACTTGATAGGGACAAATTTACAAATATGTTAAAAGAATACTACCGTCTGCGGGGATGGGACGAAGAGACAGGGCTACCCCGGGCTGAGACTTTAAGCGCTCTTGGCTTAGATGACCTGGTGCCCGCCTTACAGTGAGGCCGCTTTTATAACAGGGCAAACCCTGGCTGTTGACGGCGGCGCAACTATGGCGCCTGCCAGGTCTATCAGCTTCATTATAACGCCGCCCTGTACATTTCCAGACTGATTTGCGTCTTGAGGTGACATTGGCTGTACCATAATAACACTGCTTTCACTAATTCTCTTTCCCTGCATCTCGCTCTCCTTTTACATAAAGCTTGAGTCGTACTTGTAGTCAATCATACCCCGGCTTTCTTCAATATTCAAACTTAGATAAGTGCGTGTATAAGATGTCAGGAGTTAGGGCAAAATCTACCCGTAGAACAGATTTGGCAGCCATCAAGCTCTTACAATTGCAATACTTGTCGCGCATGATGACAGGTTGCACATGATGACAGGTCGCACATGATGACAGGGCCGGGTCATGCCATTGTCCCTAAGTTAATATGTGAAATCCCGGTTTTTATTCTCCTTCCCACATGCTCGATTGTAGGTATGTCGCCAGATTTACGTCGTTGTTGGTAATCTTGAGCTTTCTGCGTATATTTTCCCGGTGCCGGTTGATAGTGGCTGCGGATACTCCTCTTATCTGGGCTATTTCCTTGGTTCTCAACCCATTCCGTATCATGTTGCTGATGGCGATTTCCGTCGGCGTCAGAGAATGGTATGAGTTAGACAAATGGCTGATAAACGGTGAGGTGATTTCCTCGAGGTTAGCCTGGAGCATCTCCGCATATTTTTTCTGGGTCGGGGGTAGTTGCAGGGCCAGGGCTTGCAGGATAGGCATCAGGATTTTGTCGACGTTGGTTTTAATGTCCCGGTGGATTTCCTGTTTCTCCTGCTCAATCCGGGCCAGGACTATCCGCATAGCGGTGTTGGACTCCTGCAAAGCTTTGCGCTCCAGGGTCAACTGTCGGTTGGTCTCCTGCAGTTCCAAATCCGCCGATATCCGGGTGGCAATGGTGCCTATCTGCTCGGCCACCGCATCCAGCAGAGCGCGCTCCTCTTTCAGAAAAGGGCCTTCATCAGCCGGCGGGCATTCTTCCAGATAGAAAATGTCACACTCACCCACCGCCTCATGATACATGTAAAGCCGCGACGATTGCCGCCAGCTGGTCACTTTAAATCCATCGCTGGTGTAGGTTTTTCCCTTAAAGAGAATCCGGGCGCAGGTAATCTCCGGATACTGCCAGGAGTAGGGCAAAAAGTTCACCAGCTCCTGCAGAAGAGCGTCAAGAGAATACATATGGCGCTCGGCCAGCTGGGAAACCCCGTAGAGGCAGTTCAATTCCTTGATGCGCTCGCGCAGCGCGGCCTCGAACTCCTCGGGCGCGATATCGGTAGGAAACGGTATCCGCCACAAAAGGGCCAGGTCTTTTGAAGGAAAAGGCATACGCCGACCTTCGTCCGAAGGCGGGGAAGCCTCTTTATTTTCCATGGTCCCTCTCCTTAACTGCCTATATTTAGTAGGCATTATAAGTGCATTTATTCCATATTTACATAACTCATCCTATCAGTTAAGTTGAAAATAGTCAAACTGTCTCTCGGCCAAAGGGGGTTAACATGCAGCCTCAAGCTATCGATACCATCCTGGAAGGACGCCGCAGCCAACCCAATCAGCTAATTGAGGTGCTCCATGACGTTCAGGAAAATTACGGCTACCTTCCCAAAGAGGCCATAAAGTCCGTCTCCCAGGGTCTGGGGGTGCCGCTTATGGAAGTCTACCGGGTAGCTTCCTTTTACAAAGCCTTTCGGTTAAAACCATCCGGCAAGAATGTACTGACCATGTGCACGGGCACCGCCTGTCACGTGCGGGGCTCCCACCTTCTCCTCGACCACGCCATTGACCGGCTCGGGATTAAACCGGGCGAGGTAACCCCCGATGGTCTCTTCTCCGTCGAACACGTCAACTGCCTGGGTGCCTGCGCCCTGGGGCCTATCGTCGCCGAAAACGGTTCTTATCATCACCACATGACGCCCGCCAAGCTCCGCAAACTCGTCGAAACCATCAGCCGCCGGGAAACAGGGGGTAACAACGATGCCCAGGCTAAATAGTCACCGCGAACTGGAACACCTGCGCGAGCGGCTCCGGGAGCAACGGCAGAATATTGCCACTACGGTGATGGTGTGCGGGGGGCCTGGCTGTCAGCCCTCTCACTCCCAGGCCGTCATTGACGCGGTCAGCGACGAATTATCCAGCCAGGGGCTGGACCGGAGCGTGCGCCTGTGCGCCACCGGCTGCCATGGCTTTTGCGAACAGGGCCCCGTCATCGTCATCGAACCGGGCAACATATTTTACTGCCGCGTCTCGCCGGAGGACGCTTTCGAGATCGTTTACCAGACCGTGATGAAAGGCGAAGTGATAGAGCGGCTGCTCTATGAGGACCCGGTTTCGGGCAAGAGAATACGGACTGAAGCGGAAGTTCCCTTTTACAAGGCGCAGGACCAGCAGCTCCTGTCCCATAACCGCATGGTTGACCCCCACTCTATTGAGGATTACATCGTGGCCGGCGGCTATGCCGCTCTTCCCAGAGTGCTTAACGGCGTGACCCCGGAGGAAATTGTCAGGGAGATTAAATCATCGGGGCTGCGGGGACGCGGCGGCGGCGGCTTCCCCACCGGGAGTAAATGGGACGAGTGTATGGAAGCGCCCGGGGATGAGAAGTACGTAATCTGCAATGCGGACGAGGGCGACCCCGGCGCCTATATGGACCGGGGTGTGCTCGAGGGCAACCCGCACCTGGTCTTAGAAGGCATGATGATCGGCGCCCGGGCGGTCGGCGCCCGTAAAGGCTATATCTACGTCCGCAACGAATATCCGCTGGCGGTCAAGAATTCCCGGATTGCGGTCGAACAGGCCCGCGAACTCGGCCTCCTTGGCGATAATATTTTAGGCTCGTCCTTCTCATTTGATGTTGACATCGCCCGGGGCGGCGGGGCCTTCGTCTGCGGAGAATCAACCGCCCTCATGGCCTCCATAGAAGGCAAGGTCGGCGAGCCCCGCCCCAAGGACGTCCACACTGTGTTGGACGGTCTTTATCACAAGCCCACCACCCTCAACAACGTAGAGACCTGGGCCAACGTCCCCTCCATCGTCTTGAACGGCTCGTCGTGGTTCGCCTCCAAAGGAACAAAGAGGAGCAAGGGAACCAAGATTCTGGCTCTAACCGGCCGCATCAAGAACACCGGCCTGGTTGAAGTGGCCATGGGCACGTCCATCCGCGAGGTGGTGTTTGGCATCGGCGGCGGCGCGGCCAACGGCAATCCGATAAAAGCTGTTCAGACCGGCGGGCCATCGGGCGGGTGTCTGCCGCTGGATAAGTTCGACCTCGCCGTCGATTTTGACGTGCTCGCCGAAGCCGGCTCCATGGTCGGTTCGGGTGGCATGGTGGTGATGGACGAAGAGACCTGCATGGTGGACGTGGCCAAGTACTTTCTGGCCTTCCTGCAGGACGAGTCTTGCGGCAAGTGCCTGCCCTGCCGGGTGGGGATTGACCGCATGCTGGAGATAATCACCGATATCACCGAAGGCCGCGGCAGAATGGAGCAGCTTGACCTCCTGGAGGAGCTGGGCGATACGATTTCCCAGACTGCCATGTGCGGGCTGGGCAAGACCGCTCCCAATCCGGTACTCTCCACCCTGCGCTATTTCCGCCCCGAATACGAAGCGCATATCAAGGAAAATAAGTGTCCGGCCGGGGTGTGCAGGGCTCTGATTACCTACCGGATTGACCCGGACAAATGCAACGGCTGCGGTGTCTGTATACGGGGGTGTGTCCACGAGGCAATCACCGGCCAGAAAAAACAGCTCCATGTCATTGATGCCCAACTCTGCCAGAAATGCGGCATCTGCCGCAGCGAGTGCAAGTTTGATGCGATTCAGGTCGTTTAAGAAAACGAGGTGTCAAGATGCTGCAATATGTCAACGTTAACATAGACGGGGCTATCGTCCACGCAACTAGAGGGACCAGTGTTCTCGACACCGCGGTTGAATACGGCATCTGCATTCCTCATCTGTGCCATGTCCCCCATCTATCCGATCTCGGCGCCTGCCGCCTGTGCATTGTCGAACACGTGGTCAACGGCCGCTCCAGGGTCACCACTTCCTGCACCTTGAACGTGGAAGAAGGCATGGTAATCAGGACTAGTACGGATAAAATCCGGAAACTGCGCCGCAACCTGGCGGAGCTGCTGGTGGCTCAGGCGCCCAACTCCCGTGCCATTCAGGATGTCGCCCTGCGCTGCGGGGTCAAGGAGGTCCGCTATCCCTTCCGGAACTCGGACTGTGTTTTATGCGGACGCTGCGTGCGGGTCTGCACCGAGATCTGGCAGGCACGGGCAATCGGCTTTGTCGGCCGGGGCAGGGACCGCCACGTGGACTTCCCCTTCGGCATCCGCCCCGATTTCTGCAAGCAATGCGGCAACTGCGTCCAGATTTGCCCCATGACCATTCCCCCCTGCGACGGCCCCATGAAACCCGGTGAGGAATACCTCTGCGGAAAATGCGAATCGCAGCTAATGATTGCCGAAGAGACGCCGGGCAGCTGCGTGTGGTGCAAACTGGGCGAAGGCTTCGGCTGCGGACGCTATGTCGGGGTCTAAAGTTATCAAAGACTAAAATGCCCGCCGCTTCTTTGCCGGCCTCTAGGCAGGTTCCTGCTCGCTCTTAGCCCGCTTAAATAAAAAAGCACAGCCTTTTTATGAGCTGTACCATCTGTAATTTATCTGGCTGTAATTTCTTTGGTCGGGGTGGTCGGATTCGAACCGACGACCACCTGAACCCCATTCAGGTGCGCTACCAGGCTGCGCTACACCCCG
>JABMRW010000102.1 GCA_013202445.1 Deltaproteobacteria bacterium
CCCTTCCCCTTGGCAAGGGGAAGGGGAATTGTTTTTTAGAAGAGGGGTGTAACCCCTCTTAAACACCCCATTTTCATCCCCCCCCCTTAAAAGGGAGTGAAGAGAGGTCTAACCTCTATTGGGTGGGAGGGTGGGAAGATAGACCAAAAACCTTCTCGTAGACAGAACTCTTTCTTTTTCATCCTACCCCCCTAAGAAGAAGTTGATAGAAGTATCACTTCTGCAGGGTGGGTCAGGGTGGGAAATAAAACGCACTCTAAAAACCGGGCAGTTACCCCCTTAGTCTCCACTTACCATAACGTTAAAAACAAACCCCAGCTTCCCCCCACGATGGAATTGTTTCCCCACTTAAGACTCCATCTCCCCCCAGTTGGGGCCGGTCTTGATATCCACCTTCAAGGGCACGCTGAGTTCTATGGCGGTGGACATCAGCTCGGCAGCCAGCTTTCCCATCTCTGCCTGCTCGGCTTCGGGCACCTCAAAGATAAGCTCGTCGTGCACCTGGAGTATCATCCGGCTCTTTAGCTGGCGCCTGGCCATCTCGCGGTCGAGGTTTATCATGGCCACCTTGATGATATCGGCCGAAGTTCCCTGCACCGGCATATTTATGGCCATTCTCTCGGCGGCCTCCCGCACCTGCCGGTTGGCGTGATTTATTTCGGGGATGGCGCGCCTTCGGCCCAGGATGGTCTGGACGTAGCCCTTTTCCCTGGCCTTTTCCTTGGTGGACTCCAGGTACTGCTTGACGCCGGGGTATTTCTCGAAGTAGGCGTTGATAAAGGCGGCGGCCTCCTCCCGTGAAAGCTCGGTGGCCTGCTGCAGTCCGTAGTCGCTCATGCCGTAGATAACGCCGAAGTTGACCGTTTTGGCCGTCCGGCGCATCTCCGGGGTCACTTTTCCGGGGTCGACGCCGAATACCTGGGCGGCGGTGGCGCTATGGATGTCCTCGTCGTGGCGGAAGGCGTCCAGCAGGC
Source organism: Deltaproteobacteria bacterium (assembly GCA_013202445.1). GTDB lineage: Bacteria > Chloroflexota > Dehalococcoidia > Dehalococcoidales > BS750m-G39 > JABMRW01. The sequence continues at coordinate 975 of JABMRW010000102.1, forward strand.
TCCTGTCCTGGGATAGATGGGCCAGGGCGCGCAGGTCAATCTGCGAATAATCTGCCGATAAAAGATACGAGCCCTTGGGGGCGATAAAGGCCTGCCTGACCTCTTTACCCATCTCCCCCCGCACGGGGATGTTCTGCAAATTGGGCTCGCTGGAGGAGAGCCTTCCGGTGGCGGTGCGCGTCTGGTTAAAGCTGGTGTGCACCCGCCCCGTCCTGGGGTTGATTAAGTTAGGCAGGGCGTCGATGTAGGTGGACTTTATCTTGCTCAGCTGGCGGTAGTCCAGGATACAGCCGATTACGGGGTGGGCGCCGCGCAGCTCCTCCAGTATGGCGGCGCCGGTGGAGTAGCCGCCCTTGGTCTTGCGGGCGGTGGGCAGCCCCAGTTCATCAAAGAGGACATTGCTCAGCTGTTTAGGCGAGTTTATGTTGAACTGGTGCCCCACATTATCATATATATCTTTCTCCAGCTTTAAGAGCTGCTCGCCGAGGCGGTGGGACATCTGCTCCAGCAGGTCGGTATCCAGGGTGATTCCGGTTCTTTCCATGCCGAGTAGCACCGGCGTCAGCGGCATCTCGACCTCGGCGAAGAGCTGCCAAAGCCCCTGTTCTTTAAGCTCCGGCTCAAATATCTCGGCCAGCCTTAGCGTCATATCGGCGTCGGCGCTGGCGTAGTCGGCGGCGCGGGCGATTTCTACCTGGGACATTGGAACCCGCTTGGCCCCCGCCCCGATAAGCTCGGCGATGGGCGTCATCTCGATAGCCAGCCTGGCGAAGGCCAGGTTTTTCAAGCCCATCGATTTCTCCCCTAGCAGATAGGCGGCCACCATGCTGTCAAAGCTCAAATTTTGCACGGTTACCCCGTGTTCGGCCAGCACCGTCATGTCGTACTTGCCATTGTGGGCCAGCTTGGCTAATTTCTTATCTTCCAGAAGGGATTTAAGTTTATTTATAACTTCTTGCAGGGGCAGCTGCCCTATCGAGTCCAGCCCCGCGTGCCCCACCGGGACGTAATAAGCTTCCCCCGCCGCCGGCGAAAAAGATAGACCCACCAGCCGGGCGGCCATCGGGTTCAGGCTGGTGGTCTCGGTGTCAAAGGCAAAGGTTTTAGCCGCGGACAGGCGCTTTACCAGCTTATCAAGGTCTTTGGTTGTACTCACTATTTTGTAGTCGCCCTGCGGCGGCTTGGCTTCAAGGCTGGTTGCCACCCCGGTCTCTGTCTGGGGCTGGGGCAGTTTGGGAAGCAGGCTGGCAAACTCAAGCTCGCGGAAGAGCTCGGTCGCCTTACTGCGGTCGTACTGGCTCACCCGGCAGTCGTCGGGTTTTAGCTCCACCGGCGTCTCGGTAACGATGGTGGCCAACTCCTTGCTCTGGCGGGCGATGGCCTCGTTCTCTTTGAGCAGGCTTTGGAGCCTGGGCGGCGTCACCTCATCTATGTGCTTGTAAATTTCCTCTACGGAGCCGAACTGTTGGATAAGCTTTACCGCCGTCTTGGCGCCGATGCCGGCCACACCGGGGATATTATCCGATGGGTCACCGGCCAACCCTTTCAGATCGGTAATCTGCTCCGGCTTAACGCCGTACTTCTCGCCTACCGCCGCCGCGTCGTAGAGCATGGTGTTGCTGAAGCCCCCCTTGGGCCTGGGGTAAAGCACTTTTACCTGCGGCGTAACTAATTGCATGGTGTCGGCGTCGCCGGTAACGATTATGGTATCTATGTCCTTCCGGCTGGCCTGCCGGCTCAATGCTCCCAGGATATCGTCGGCTTCATAGCCCTGCAGCTCAAAGATGGGGATGTTAAAGGCTTCCACCAGCTGCTTTACCCGCCCCAGCTGCCCCACCAGCTCCTCCGGGGTCTTGGGCCGGTGGGCTTTGTACTGGTCGAAAAGCTCGTGCCGGAAGGTGGGCCCCTTCATGTCGAAGGCGACGGCACAGTGGCTGGGCTTTATTTCGTTGATGACCTTGAGCAGCATCAGGGCGAAGCCGTAGACGGCGCCGACGGTTTCGCCGGTCTGGCGCACGGTGAGCGGGGGCAGGGCGTGGAAGGCGCGGTGAATCAGGGCGTTGCCGTCAAACAGCACCAGCAGCGGCTTATTCATGAGTATATTATAGCAGAGCGGGGGTTGAAAAGCTGGCTTTTAATCGACGGCAATCATCACGTTGGAGGCTTTTATAACGGCGTAGACTTCCTTGCCCGGGGCCAGCCCCAGCTTTTCGGCTGAGGCTTTGGTGATAACCGATACTATCTCATTGCCGCCGGCCAGCTCCACGGTGACCTCGGTATTGATGGCGCCGGCGTTAACCTGTTTTACCTTGCCTTTGAGCATGTTGCGGGCGCTTATTTTCATCTTGCACCTCCCCTGTTTATATGATACCCCTCCCCTTGATTTTAACATAACTCTTGCTTTCCCACCCTCTTATTTTTATCAACCTCACCCCCTGTATCCCCCTCTCCATTCTTGGAGAGGGGGAAATAATAAAAAAAGAGGGGGCAAAAGCCCCCCCTTAAACTCCCTGTGGCAGAATAGTTTGGGTTACTCCTCCCGCAGCTGTTTTTCTGATACCAGTATCGCCCCCAGCCCGAAGAGCACCGCCGCCAGCCCGATGAAGAAGCCGGCGTAGGGAATCATCTTGAGCAGGGTCAGGATAAACAACCCCAGCGCCAGGGCGCCGATCAGGATGCCCCGTTTCTCAACCGGCCCCACCCCCTTGAAAGCGCCCAGAATCAGCCGCCCCAGCAGCAGCCCGATGAAAATCTGGCTGATGTAAATAGCTATCCCGTAGAGGGCCAGGGCGATCAGGCCGATGGGCACGCCGACAACGGTGATGCAGATAATCACCGCGGCGATGGGGGTAACCACCAGCAGCACCGCCCCCCACCCCAGGCTGTGCCAGGGTTTGGTGCGGACGGCCTCGGTGAGCGCCGTCAGCCGTCTCGGCGCTATCAGCACCAGGACAACGCCCAGCGCCAGCGCCATCAGGAAGCCGACGATTTTACCCACTATTCCCATACCGCCTTCGGGCTTTTGGTCCATCGGCGCTGGTTTATAGGCGGTGGTGCCGGCGATGCGGGCGCCGGGTTGAATATCGGCCTCGTTCTCGCCGGTGTAGAGTAGGTTGCCCTCGATGCTGGCGGTAGACAACAGGGTCAGGTTGTCCACGCCGAGCTTAACGTTGCCGCCCACGGTGCTGGACAGGATAATATCCCCGCCCCCGCCGATGATATCGCCGCTCACCGGGCTGTAGACGTTAACCTGCCCCGCCCCCAGGACCAGGTCGTTGCCGACATTGGCGGCACTGGTCAGGCTTAAGGTGCCGCCGGCGGCGACGACGTCGCTGCCGACATTACCCTTAATCTCCAGGGTGCCGCCGGCAATTCGCACTGCCCTGGTGACCTCGCCGCTGACGACGATATTCCCTCCGGCGGCGATGAGGCTGCCGTTAATCCGGCCGTTGACGATGATTTGACTACCCACCGCCAGGACGTCGCCGTTTACCGTGCCGTTAATGATAATGGTGCTGCCGGCGAGGTAGAGGTCGTCGTCGACCACCTCGCCACTGGCCACGGTTACCGTGTCTCCGGTGCGGCCGTCGAAGGCCAGCACGGGTGCCGCCGTCAGTACCGCCAGCAGTACCGCCAGCAGCAGGACTCCCATTCCTCTGTAGATATGTCTTAACATTTTCCGCCTCCTTTATGACTCTTCTATCTTTTCCACCTCGATGGTGCACTCGGTGACCAGGGCGGCAAAGGCGCCCAGAGCCGCCAGCAGCGGGGCTATCATGATGGTTGCTGCCGCCGCCGGTGCCCCTACCGTGAGGGGAATCTCCAGCACCGTCCGCCCCTCGTGAATAATTCGCACTCTTCTGATATTGCCTTCGTGGATGAGTTTCTTGACCTTCTCAACCACTTTATCCCCGTCTACGGTGAATTTCTCTTTGGTGCTCATAGTTCCTCCAAAGGCATATTAGGTGGTTGGATATAGAGGTGTCAAGACCTGTTTTATGGACTTTATCAACCTCACCCCCTGTATCTTACCCCACGAAATCAGGATTTCGCGGGGGCCCCTGTATCCCCCTCTCCAAGAATGGAGAGGGGGAGGAATAAAAAAGAGGGGCGTCAGCCCCTCTTAGACGCCCCACGAAGTTAGTCTCCTTCACAAGAGGGGAGAGATTAGCCCCCCTTATCCCCCTTTTTTTGAAAAATCATCCCCTTCCCCCCTAAGAGGAAATTGATAGAAGTATCAC
>JABMRW010000103.1 GCA_013202445.1 Deltaproteobacteria bacterium
AACGGCACAGCCGTCTTGGTTTTATTGACGAAGAGGGTTTTTATAAAGAAGTCAACCGTTTAAGAGAACTCGGGTTCAAGCGCGTTACCCTGAAAACCGGAGCCTATGGACTGCGTGAGCTGGCCATGGCTATCAAGTGGAGTTCCAAGGCTAAAATTGATTTGCTTACCATAGACGGAGCCCCCGGCGGTACCGGCATGAGCCCCTGGCGTATGATGGAGGAGTGGGGTATGCCCAGCCTATATCTGCATGCCGCCGCCCGTGAGTTCTGCCAGAAGCTGGCTGACAAGGGTGAGCGAGTACCTGATATCGCCTTTGCCGGCGGCTTCAGCAGTGAGGATGGCATATTCAAGGCGCTGGCTCTCGGCTCTCCCTTCACCAGGGCGGTCTGTATGGGACGGGCATTGATGATTCCGGGTATGGTAGGCAAGAACATTGAGCAATGGCTTAAAGACGGCAGGCTGCCCAGTACCGTCGGCCAGTTCGGCGCAACACCGGAGGAGATTTTCGTCAACTACGAAGACGTTAAGAATATTGTAGGCGCTGATGAAATGAAGAGTATTCCTCTGGGTGCGGTTGGAATCTACAGCTATGTTGATAAGCTTAAAGTAGGCCTGCAGCAGTTAATGGCGGGGGCCAGGTGCTTCAGCATGCCGGCGATTACGCGGCGGGAGCTTATGTCCCTGACCGAAGATTGTGCCAAGGTTACCGGAATACCCTATCTGATGGATGCCTACCGGGCGGAGGCAGAGGCTATTCTGGAATAAGCATAGAGACCTGACCCGATAATTTGCGGGGCTCCCGTGATTTAGAGGCCCCGCTTTTTATTACAGCCCTACAGGATTAGCATGGCATCGCCGAAGCTGTAGAAACGGTACTCCCTGGCTATGGCTTCCTCATAGGCGCTAATAATATAGTCCCTGCCGGCAAAGGCGGCCACCAGCATCAGCAGCGTTGACCGGGGTAGATGAAAATTGGTTATCATGGCGTCAGCCACACGGAACTGGTAGCCGGGTAAAGCCAGCAGGCTTACCCAACCCTCAAAGGGCGCTAAGAGAGAGGTCTGGCTGGCCTGAGCCGCCTGCTCGACGATTCTTACCGTAGTCGTGCCTGCACAAATAATTCGTCGCCCCTCCCGCTTAGCCTTAGATAACTCAGTGGCTACCTCTTGAGTCAATATGCCGTATTCCTTATGGATGGGGTGTTTTAGCGGGTCCTCCTCCCTAACCGGCCGGAAGGTATCCAGCCCTATGTGAAGGGTAACAAACAGCAGGTGAACCCCTTTGTCTTCTATCACCTCAAGCAACCGGGGGGTAAAATGCAACCCGGCGGTGGGGGCGGCAGCGCTACCCAGTACCCGGGCATAGACTGTCTGATAGCGTTCAGCATCAGCCAGCGGCGTGTGTATATATGGGGGCAGCGGCACCCTGCCCAGCTGCAGCAACAGTTTTTCATCTGAAAAACGCACCACCTTTACTCCCTCTTCCCCAAGTCCGGTTATTTCAGCCCAAACTTTAACGCTGCCGTCGGCAGAATCACCGGTTATCTCAAGCCTGGTGCCAATATCAACTCTTTTAGCCGGTTTTACCAGTGCCTCCCAGACGGCGGTATCCAGCCGGCGCAGTAACAGCAGCTCCACCCTGCCACCGGTATCAGCTTTCCTGCCGCTGATTCGGGCGGGAATAACACGGCTGTCGTTAAACACCAGGACATCTCCGTCGCGCAAGTAGTCAGTTATTTCAAAAAAGCGGCGGTGCTCTACTGAACCCTGGCTGCGCTTCAGGACCATAAGCCGCGATTGGTCTCTCGGCTCAACCGGGGTCTGGGCAATAAGCTCAGGGGGGAGTTGGTAATCAAAGTCGCTGGTTTTCATAAACGATTCAGAAGTAGTATAGCAATGCCGTAGCCGAGAAATCAATCAGGTGTCTTTGAGCTTGATGCTAACTTCCCCCCTATGATACAATTACTCACGGCCTGACTTCTTTAGAGGTACTAATGACACAGCAATCAGAATGGGAACCAAAATTACTCGGATTTCTCTGCAGGTGGTGCAGCTATGCCGGCGCCGATTTGGCCGGAACCAGCCGCAAGAAATATCCGGCTAACATCAGGGCAATCAAGGTCCCCTGCTCCAGCAGGGTTGACTCTCTGTTTATCATCAAGGCTCTGCGCCTGGGTTTTGACGGGGTGCTTGTCTCGGGCTGCCACCCCGGTGATTGCCACTACCTGACGGGGAACTACCGCGCCCGCCGCCGGATAGCCATCACCAAGAAATTCCTGGAGTACCTGGGCGTTGAGCCGGAGAGAATCCAGGCGAGCTGGGTTTCGGCTTCTGAGGGGGGGAAATTCGCCGAGGTTGTGACTGAGGTGACCGGAGACCTAAAGAAAGTCGGCCCTAACCAGCTGTTTGCCGAAAGAAAGTTAGCCAAAGAAAATTAGATGGAACAAAAACTAAGACAGGAAGCTAAAGCACTACTAGAGCAAAATAAGGTTGACTGGATTATCGGCTTTGAGCCGGGGAGCCTAAAATTCACTGCCACCCCCCTGATAACCAGGGATAAAAACGATACCGAACGCCTGATAATCAATCCCTTTATCGTCAATAACCTGGCCGATTTCCTGACCGGGATAAAGGGGCGGGTGGGCATCGTGGCTAAAGGCTGCGACAGCCGCTCCATCGTCAGCCTGATACAGGATAATAAGGTGGCCAGGGAGGACATTGTCATCCTGGCTGTCCCCTGCCTGGGGCTTATCGACCTGGCCAAAATAGAACGGCTGGTGGACAAAGACAGGGATGAGCTGGATGATATCACCCGGGAGGAAGATAAGGTAATCATAAAGGTTGACGGCCAGAAAAAGGAATTTGCCATCAACCAAACCCTGTTTGACCACTGCATTGCCTGTGAACTGCCTACCCCGCAGGAATATGACATTCTTCTCGGTGAGCCCAGACCGCCGGCGCCCGAACTGGAAGTTAGCGGGCAAAATATCGAAAAGCTGAAAGAAACGACACCGGGGGAAAGGTGGGAGTTCTGGCAGAATGAGTTCAGCCGCTGCATAAGGTGCTACGCCTGCCGCAATGCCTGTCCCGCCTGTTTCTGCCAGCGGTGCTTCGTCGAGGAGACAGAGCCGCAGTGGGTAATGCCGGTGCCTCGGTGGCAGGATAACCTCATCTTCCAGGTAGTGAGAAATATCCATGTCGCCGGAAGGTGTACCGACTGCGGTGAGTGCGAGCGCGTTTGCCCTGTGAATATCCCCTTAAGAAGCCTGACCCGGGAGATGTATGACATAGTGGATGAGCTGTTCCAGTTCAAGTCGGGCATGGACAAGGAAGCCCAGCCGCTGATGACCCACTATGAGCAGGAAGAAGCCGAGGATTTGTTCAGGTAGAAATGGCTAATAAAAAAGTAAACAAAAAAGATATAACCGGGCTGCTCAAAGAGTGGGGCCAGCAGTTTGCCGTGTTTGCCCCGTCAAGGGAGAGTGGGGTGGCGGCTATGGCCGAGTGGGACGGCAAAGATACCAGCTTCCTGGACTGGTACCGGAATACGGTTGTTCCCCCCAAGGCCAGCTTCCTGCCCCCAATGGAGGAGATGTTCCGCTTCCAGAAGGGCAAGGAGGGCTACAATATTGCGCCTCCGCCCAAGGCCGAACGCAGTCAGCTGCTTTTCGACGTCCGCCCCTGCGATGCCAGAGCCATGGCCATACTGGATATGACCTTTGAGCAAGCCCTTGAAGACCCCTACTACCTTTCCAAGAGGAAGAGTGCCATATTAGTCGGGCTGGGGTGCACCAACCCCTGTGAGAGCTGCTTCTGCACCTCAATGGGTGTCAGCCCGGCCGAGTCAGCCGATGTTGACCTTATGCTTATTGATATCGGTGATGATTTCCTGGTTGAAGAGGTTACCGCTAAGGGTAAGGAGCTAATCTCCAAGACCAGCGGCTTAAAAGAGGCGACTAAAGAGGACGAGGCTAAAGCCAAACAAGCCAGGAAGGCATCCTATGATAAGGTTACCCGAAAACTGGATACCGGGGGCATTAAGGATAAACTGTTAGCCAGCTTTGATGACGAAGAGTTCTGGGAGAAGGTGGCGGCCAAGTGCATAAGCTGCGGCATCTGCACATTGCTCTGCCCCACCTGCTACTGCTTTGACATCAACGATGAACTGGTCAAACAGGAGGGGACGAGATTCCGGAGCTGGGATAGTTGCGGCTTCCCCAACTATACCAAGATGCCAATGGAAAACCCCCGGCAGGAGAAGTGGCGGCGGGTAAGGCAGAAGGTGTGCCATAAATATGAGTTTTATCCGATGACCTTTAATGTTATCGCCTGTACCGGTTGCGGCCGGTGCATCCGCCTGTGCCCGGTGAACTGGGATATTACCCAGGTGATAGAGAGCGTGCCAGCCAGGACAGAGGCCAAAAAATGACCGTTGCTGATACCAAATTCTTCGCCCAGGGTAATGTTTACCTGCCCCATATCGCCGTAATCGAAAAGATAGTTGAGGAGACGCCGGGCGTCAGAACTTACCATTTTAACTTTAAGGACGAGAAGCTACGGAAGGAGTTTACCTTCCAGTCGGGGCAATTCGCCCAATATTCCGTCCTCGGTACCGGTGAAGCCACCTTCTGTATCTCCTCCAGCCCTACCCGGCGCGACCACCTGGAGTTCGCCGTCCAGCGGGTGGGCAAGGTTACCAACGCCCTGAACCGGCTCGGCGTCGGCGCCGAGATAGGCTTTAGAGGGCCCTACGGCAATAGCTTCCCCATTGACTTTTTAAAGGGTAAGAACCTGGTCTTCATCGGCGGAGGCATCGGGCTGGCCCCGCTGAGGTCGCTTATCTGGAATGTCATCGATAACCGTGACAAATATAAAAAAATTGATATTTTCTACGGCGCCCGCACTCCCACCGACCTGTGCTTTAAATATGACCTGGAGGCATGGGACAAGGACAAAACGGTAAATATGGTAACTACCGTAGACCGGGGCGATGATAGCTGGAAAGGCAAAGTAGGCTTAGTCCCCAAGATATTAGAAGAAGTTGCCCCATCAGCCAAGGAGACGGTGGCTATTGTCTGCGGGCCGCCGATTATGATACGGTTTACCTTCCCCGCGCTGGAAAAACTGGGGTTTAAGCCGGAGCAGACGCTCACCACGCTGGAGAAGCGGATGAAGTGCGGCATCGGCAAGTGCGGAAGGTGTAATATCGGCAATCTCTATGTCTGCCGCGACGGTCCGGTCTTCAGCTACGCCCAGATTAAAGACTTCGTCTCCAGCGAGTACTAGGCCAGCGCCCCCTCCATCTCGGCCACAATCTGCTCGTTGGTGAAATGCTCCAGGCTTACGGCGTCACTGAAGCAGGCGGTGGTACAGGCGCCGCAGGCTTTGCACAGGGCCTGATTAACCCGGCATACCTTCTTCTCTTTATCAAAGTCAATGGCACTATAGGGGCAGACCTCCAGGCAAGCCTGGCAGCCGGAGCAGATTCTCTCGTCAATCACCGCCGCGGCGGCTTCAATCTCCACCCTACCCCGGCTAATGATGGACAGAGCCTCAGCAGCAGCCGCTGAGGCCTGGGCTACAGTATCGGGTATATCCTTGGGGCCCTGACAGCAGCCAGCCAGGAAGATGCCGTCGGTCATAGTTGATACCGGCTCCAGCTTGGGGTGCTTCTCCATGAAAAAGCCGTCGGCGCTGCGGCTGATATTAAACAGGCGGGCGGTAGCCTCAACGTCCAGTTGCGGCTCCAGGGCACAACTCAAGACCACCATGTCCACCGGCAACCGGCTCTGCCGCCCAACCAGCGTATCCTCGAACTGGACAATGAGTTTGCCTTCCTCTTCTGATGTCTCGGCGATATTGGTTATCTCGGCGGGGCGCCCCCGGATAAAGACCGTCCCCTCGTTGAGAATGCGGTTATAGAATTCCTCATAGCCCTTGCCGAAGCTCCTGATGTCAATATAAAACTCGTAGACCTGAGCCTTGGTATGCTCCTTTATCAGATGAGCAAACTTCATGGAATGCATACAGCAGACGCGGGAGCAGTACTCATGGTATTTCTCATCCCGGCTGCCCACGCAGTGGATGATGGCGATGCTATCCGGCTCCCCGCCATTTTTAAGCACAATATTCCCCTCGGTGGGGCCGGCGGAATTGACCATCCGCTCAAACTCAAGGCTGGTGATGACATTATCCAGTCTTTTATAGCCATAGGAATAGATAGGGGTGGGGTCAAATACATGGAAGCCGGTAGCCAGTATTATAGAGCCGACCTCAACCTCAACCACCTTGTCCTCCTGTTCAAAATCTATAGCCTTGGCCTCGCAGAACTTCTCGCAGGCACGGCACTTACCGCTTAAGAAGTAGGCGCAGTGCTCTTTATCAATGACCGGTGTATTGGGCACCGCCTGGGGGAAGGGGGTATAGATAGCCTTTCTCTTGCCCAGACCGGCTTCAAACTCGCTGTCCACCTTCCAGGGGCACTTGGTCTGACACAGGCCGCAGCCGGTGCACTTATCTTCGTCTACGTAACGCGCCTTCTTCCTGACTTTGACCTTGAAATTACCGATATAGCCGGAGACTTCCTCCACATCGCTATAGGTCATCAGTTCAATGTAGGGATGAGAGCCTACCTGCGTCATCTTGGGAGTAAGAATGCACGCCGAGCAGTCCAGGGTGGGGAAGGTCTTGTCCAGTTGCGCCATATGCCCCCCGATACTGGGTTCTTTCTCCACCAGATAGACCTTGTGCTCAGAATCGGCAATTTTAAGCGCTGCCTGGATACCGGCAATGCCCCCGCCTACCACTAGCGTATTAGGATTGACTGGTACCTCCCTGGCCTCCAGAGGCTGGTGATAGTAGACCCGCTTCACCGCGGCACTGACCAGCGCCCTGGCTTTCTCGGTGGCCTCCTCTTTATCCTCGGTCACCCAGGAGCACTGCTCGCGGATATTGGCCATCTCAAAGAGATAGGGGTTTACCCCCGCCTCCTGCGTGGCACGGCGGAAGGTTGGCTCATGCATGGTCGGGGAGCAGGAAGCGACCACTATACGGTTGAGACCTAACTCCCTGATGTCCTTCTTGATAAGCTCCTGCCCAGGGTCGGAGCACATGAACTTATAGTCACGGGCAACTACCACCCCTTCCAGACCCCGGGCAAATTGGGTGACCTCCTCGGTATTAACCGTACCCGCGATATTACTGCCGCAGTGACAGATATAAACGCCAATTTTGGGTTCCACTTTAACCTCCGTCCTATTAGTTAAATACTAGCATAAACCGGCTTGCACCAACAAGCGTAGATTCACTTTATTCTCACCCCTTTTTGGGGTGGGGGCGACAAAAAGAGCATTAAAAAAAGGGGGAAACAATTCGAGGCTGGCTAGCTACGGGGATTTGTTTTTAACGTTATGTTAAGCGGAAGCTAGCGGGGTGGGATCTGGTTTTTAGAGTACGTTTTATTTCCCGCCCTGACCCGCCCTACAGAGGCTGTGCCTCTAACGCTCTCCGATTGAGGGGTTGTGCCCCCCACCCCACCCTTTTAACAGGTGTTTTTCTTTCCCACCCTGACCCACCCTACAGAGGTTGGCATCACAGCCTATCGCTTTTTGGGTGGGGGGATAAGGGGAAAGGACACCATCCCAATGGTGCTGGGAAAGAAAGGTAAAAATTTAAAACAGGGGTGGGGGGATAAGGAGGGGATTTAGCCTGATTTTTAGAGGTAGTTTTGCTTCCCACCCTCCCACCCTCATAAGCTACGCTTCTAAAACTTTCTTGAATGGGGGACGAAGATAACTCCACCCCTCTGGGGGGTGGGGAAAGAGATTCTAAAAAGGTAAATACGGGGCCCCCGGAAAACTAAGTTTTTTGGGGTAAAAACCTTTTTGGGTGGGTGGGGCAAAAAGGGCTGAAAGCCCTACATTAGAGGGTGGCGGGCGGGTAAAGATATAAATGGGGGCGGGGAAATTTGTTGTCACCAGCCCTCTCGTGATAAACTCTAGGGTTAGAGAGGAAACCCGGCATGAAAATACTGGTAACCAACGACGACGGCATATTCGCCGACGGATTAATATCACTGGTCAAGGAGCTAAAGAATATAGCTGAGGTGGTGGTGGTGGCCCCGGACAGGGAGCTGAGCGCCATGGGCACAACCGTCAGCCTGCACCAGCCGGTAAGGGCAAGGAAAGCAACACCGGTGGCGGACGGGGTAGAAAGCTACGCTGTGGAAGGCACCCCGGCTGACTGCGTTATCCTGGCCCTGGGTAAGCTGGTTAAAGATAAGATAGACCTGGTCTTTTCCGGCATAAACCGGGGGGCTAACCTGGGCGATGACGTATTAATATCGGGGACGGTGGGGGCGGCTCTACAGGGCAGTCTGCACGGTCTACCCGCCCTGGCCATCTCGGCAGGCTGGGGGGACAAATTCTACTTTGATGATGCCGCTAAATTCGCCGCCCTGTTAGCCAAAAAGGTTGAGTCCGGCGTCATACCGGCTGACATCTGCCTTAATGTAAACCTGCCCAACCTGCCCCGCCAGAAAATCACCGGCGTTAAGACTACCTGCCCCGCCCGCTACAGCCACACCGATATCATTGAAGAGCGGTACAATAACGGGCGCCAGTACTACTGGTTTGTTCGCAAGAGGGTAAACAAGGCGGTTGATGATAAAACCGATACCTGGGCTATGGAGCAGGGCAATATCTCCATCTCGCCCCTGCTCACCAGCCACGCCAATAAACCCCTGTCCCCCCTGCCCGACGGCTTTGGCGATGAGCTCTTTAACGAGTTCAAGAGCCTCTAAGTCCGGCCGAACTCCTTTTTTAACTGATTGGAGCTAAGGTGAATCATGGTCGGCCGGCCGTGGGGGCAGGTATGGGGGGTAGCACACTGCTCCAGCTGCCGCACCAGCTCCCGCATTTCGGCATCAGCTAATGACTGCCCGGCCCTGACCGCGCCGTGGCAGGCCATAGTAATAGTTACACCCTCTACCCAATCGCCCTTATTCCCGCCGGACAGCGAGTCCAGCAACTCCCGCAGCATGCCTGCCCAGTCCTTATCATGAACTAAAGCGGGTAGAGCCCGGATGAGGAAGGTCCTATCGCCAAAAGGCTCAATGGCGAAACCGAACTCGGCCAGCTCCTGATAGCGCGTCTTCAGTATTGCTTCCTGCCTGGGGCTGACCTCAAAGGTCATTGGCTCAAGCAGCCCCTGAACCTCTATATCCCGCTGCGACCTGTGCCGGCCGATCTTTTCGAAGAGGATGCGCTCGTGGGCGGCGTGCTGGTCAATAAGGTACAGCCCGTCGGGGCCCTCGGCGATGATATAGCTGTTGTTAAGCTGCCCCAGTACCCGCAGCACCGGCAGAGACATGGCCGGGGTCGGGGCAGAGGTAATTGAACCGGAAGAAGCCCCTGCATACGGCAGCAAAGTTGTCTCCCTTACTTCTGAAGGGAATATGGGTTGGATAGCCTCTAGCTCAACCCGGGGCACTGTGATTTGTTCCGTCAAAGCCCGGCGAACCGACCGCTGAACGGCGCTGAAGATTGCCGAATCATTGCGGAATTTCACCTCGCTCTTGGTGGGATGAATATTAACATCAACCTCCTGATGGGGCAGCGATATATTAATAACAGCCACAGGGTGCTTGCCCACCATTAAGAGCCCGTGATAGGCTTCCTCTACCGCCCGGGCCAGCATACGGCTGTTTACCCATCGGCGGTTGACAAAGAAGCTGAGGTAGCCCCGCCCCGAGCGGCTCACCCTGGGTGAACCTACCATACCCGCAACCCGGGGGGATGCAGTCTTTGTCTCAGTATTCAGCTCAATCATATTACCGGCCACCTCGGCTCCGTAGACCTCGGCTATGCTGTCTACGAGATGCCCGCTGCCCGGTGTTCTCAGTGCCACCCTGCCATCAATTGATAATGAAAATTTGACCTCGGGGAAGGCAAGGGCATACTGGCTGACCACGTTGGCGATATGGCTGTTTTCCGTGGCCACGGACTTGAGAAACTTTAATCTGGCCGGTATCTTGCGGAATAGATTGTGCGCCGTGACCGTAGTTCCCTGCGACCGCCCCCGTTTGCCCTGCCCGGAGATTATACCGTCCTGCAAGTTGAGATAGACGCCCGCTTTTTCACCGGTGGCGCAGCTAACCATATCCACCTGAGCCACCGCGGCAATGCTGGGCAGCGCCTCCCCCCGGAAACCGAGGCTCCGGATAGACTCTAAATCCTCCAGATTGGCTACCTTGCTGGTGGCGTAGCGGTCAAAGGCAAGCCCCACCTCACCGTAGGGAATCCCGGTACCGTTATCGTTCACCCGGATTAAGCCCACCCCACCACCCCTTACCTCAACCGAAATTTGGGATGAGCCGGCATCCAGCGAATTCTCCACCAGCTCCTTGACCACCGAAGCCGGCCTATCCACCACCTCCCCGGCGGCAATCTGGGCTACTACCTTGGGGTCTAAGGCTCTGATTGACATAGCTATTTCGTTTTCTCCAGATTGGCAAAGCTCAAGAGAAGCTTTTTGACCCCCATCCCGCCGGTGAAAGCCACCAGCACCTCTTTATCGTCCCTTACCGGCTTGCAGTTGACCACCACCCCATCACCAAACTGGGCATGGCGGACATGGTCGCCGGGCTTAAGTTCGGGGATATCAGCAGGGGGAGCCGGAGCCTTATTCCAGGAATACGAAGACGGCATCACCTGGCTCTCCTCTCTCTGCCATAAGTCGCCCTTGGTTATCAGGTGCTGGGGTATGTCTTTTAAGAAACGTGACGGCGTGCTCACCATATGAGAGCCCATCAGGCTGCGGCGGAAGGCATAGACCAGATAGACCCGCTGCTTGGCCCGGGTTATACCCACATAGCAGAGCCGCCTTTCCTCCTCCATCTGCGCCGGGTCGGCCAGTGACTTGAAGTGGGGCAGGATGCCATCCTCCACGCCGACGATAAACACCACCGGAAACTCCAGCCCCTTGGCCTGGTGCAGTGTGACTAAAGTCACGGTGTCAACCGTCTCGTCAAGACCGTCCACATTGGATACCAGGGTCACCCCCTCAAGGAAGGCGGTCAGGCCCTCATCGGGCTTAAGGTAACGGTAGTCCTTGGCAACGGCGCGAAGCTCCAGTATGTTTTCCCAGCGCTCCTCGCCGTCCTTTTCGCCCAGCAGGTATTCCTTATAGCCAGTCCGTTTTAGAACCAGGTCAAACAAATCCACCAGGCTAATGTCCTGACTGCGGCTGATAAGCTCCTCCATCAGCTCCCCGAAGGCGGCCAGCGCCTTAACGATACGGGAGTTAAACGGGGGCCGCTGTTCCCCATCTTCCTTCGGTTCAGCGATACGCTTTAGAGCCTCATACTGAGAGATGCCCAGGGACTTTGCCCAACTGGAAAGCTGGCTCTGGCTTTGCTGGCCGATACCCCTCCCCGGCACATTAATGATTCGGAGCAGGCTGACGCTGTCCTGAGGGTTCTGGATAACCCTCAAATAGGCGATGATGTCCTTGACCTCCCGCCGCTCGTAGAAGCGTGTGCCGGCTATAAGTTTATAGGGCGTCCCGTAGCGGATAAAGGCTTCCTCCAGGGCTCTGGACTGGGCGTTGGTGCGGTACATTACGGCACAGTCGCCCAGCTTAGCCTTACCCCCCTCCACCAGACGCTCTATCTCACTGACTACAAACTGAGCCTCTTCCTGCTCGGTGTAGGTCTCGACGATATTGATCATCTCGCCCGGCTCGTTATCAGTCCACAGCTTCTTGGGCTTGCGCTGCTGATTGGCCGAGATTATGGCAGAGGCCGTCTCCAGGATAAGCTGGGTGGAGCGATAGTTCTGCTCCAGCAGCACTACTTTAGCCTCGGGGTAGTCTTTCTCAAAGCTGAGGATATTACGCAGGTCGGCGAACCTCCAGGAGTAAATCGACTGGTCGGGGTCACCAACCACACAGATATTGTGCCTCTCACCGCCCAGTTGCTTTAT
>JABMRW010000104.1 GCA_013202445.1 Deltaproteobacteria bacterium
CGGGCATCCATCGCACACCCTGTCTCTGCCTTCATAAACCCGGTAGCATTTCTCCCCAATGCGGTCACCATAAAGTCTCCTTACCGGCTCGTTCTGGTAAATAATGTTAAAGTCTTTATCCCGTATGTTGAGGCCATCTTCCATGGTATCTATTAGTGATTGCAGCTTGTTCTTTTCGGCTTTAAGCGCTTTTTCCACCCGCTTGCGCTCGGTGATATCGCGGGCAAATACAAAAAATTGCCCTTCGCCCACATCAAGGTAATTTACGCTTATCTCAACATCAATTATCTTGCCGTCTTTATGTTTGTGCCGGCTCTCAAAACGTCCGTAACCTTGCTCAATTATTCCTTTAATATGTTGAGCAACCTCCTGGGGACTTTCTATGGCTTCTAAATCCGCTATGGACATTTTAAGTAGTTCTTCTCGGCTATAACCTACCATCTTGCAATATGAGTCGTTGACTTCAAGTATTTTACCCTCCAGATTGGTAAGCCAGAAACCGTCAAGGGCTGTTTTTAGGATTGTCTCCAGTTTCTCTTCAGCCCGCTTGCGCTCGGTGATATCGCGGACAATGGTAACAAAGCCTTCTTTTTTGCCGTCCTTCTCAACTAATTTAGAGTTAACTTCGATAAGAACGGGGCTGCCGTCCTTGCGTTTGGCTTCTAGTTCTAGTATAAAGGGGGCACGTTTGCCTCTAATTATCTCACCGAAGAGCTTGACCATCTTAGGCAGGTCCTTCAGGCTGAGAACACCAATCCTGGCAAAGTTCTTACCGATTACTTCCTCTGGTTTATAGCCAAAGCACTCCTCTGACCTTCCGTTTATATCAACAATCTTGCCGTACCTATCCAGACGGATAATTACCTCACTGACATTTTCAAAAATTGTCCTGTATTTCTGTTCACTTTCCTTAAGCGCTTCCTCCGCCCGCTTGCGGTCGGTGATATCGCGGGCAAAAATAAACAGTTGCCCTTCGCCCACATCAAGATGATTTACGCTTACCTCAACATCAATTATCTTGCCGTCTTTACGTTTGTGCCGGGTCTCAAAACGGTCGAAACCTTGCTCTTTTATTATTTTTATACGTTGAGTCGTCTCCTCAGGACTTTCTATTACTTCGACGTCCGCTACGGACATTTTAAGCAGTTCGTCTCTGGTATAACCGACCATCTTGCAGTATGAGTCATTGGCTTCCAGTATTTTGCCCTCTAAGTTGTCGATGGTAAAACCGTCGAGGGCTGTTTTTAGGATTGTCTGCAGTTTCTCCTCAGCCTGCTTGCGCTCGGTGATATCTCTGGCCTGAAGAGCTACCCTCGTTACCTTTCCTTGGTCTTCTACTATGGGATATACGATATTATCAAAATATATCCCCCCATTTTCGTCCTCGAAACGACATGGCTTACCTGTCTGAAATACTTCATCGATGTATCGTTTTCTTGATTTTGCTAGTTCTGGCGGAATTAAGTACCAACTATTACTACCAATAATTTCTTTGGGTTGTTTGCCAAACTTCTCAGCCATAGCCTTATTAATATCGGAGACGATGCCTTCCTTATCTACTACGGCTATAAAATCCGGTGTGGCATTTAATATGGCGCTCTTTGTCTCTTCACTCTCCCGCAGCGCTTCCTCCGTCTGCTTGCGCTCGGTTGCCGGTGCTTCTAATTCAGCAACCGGCTGGCGCAGCTCTGACCCCTCACTGGTGAGTTTTTCTTCTTTCTTCTTGTAAGTCTTTTTCACTCCTCACCTCCGCCGGGGTAAGCCGGTTATGACGGTCATTTGTTCTTTGGTTTGCATCGGGTGATACCATCCAAATCAGTAGCTGATATACCGTCGGTGACCGACTCAAAGATTTTTCGTAGTACTTGCTGGCTCTCCTGCAGTGCCTCATCCAGCCGCTTGTGCTCGGTGGCTAGTGTTTTTAGTTCAGCGACTCTTTGGCGCAACCCGGCCAGTTCACTGGTGAGATGCTCTTCTTTCTGATAGGTCTTCATCATATTTCACCTCCGAGTGATGCGGAGAAAATTATGGACGGCGGTAATAATGTCTGATTCGCCGAAGGGCTTATTCATAACCCCGAAGGGACCCTGGGCTAAGGCCCACGCCATCATGTCACTATCGGGATAGCCGGTTATAATGGCCACCGGTAGTCTGGGCTTTACGGCTTTTATCTGACGAAAGAGCTCAGCACCATCCATACCCGGCATTTTCAGGTCTATAAAAGCCAGGTCTAAATCCTGCTGGTTTACCACTTCTAGGGCAATTGCCGCAGTCCCGGCGGTTATTACATTGTGCCCTAACTCCTCTAGGGTCTCCTTAAATAGCAGGCGGACTACCTCTTCATCATCGACGACCAGGATGTTCGCCTTTACTTTGGCCGCGTTTTTCTGTAGCCACTTATCAATTAATCTGATGTCGAACCGCCACTGTCGGCCTACCTTGGTTGCCGGGATTCTGCCTTTTTCCAGCAGCCTGTAGATGGTCTTTTCGGTTACTCGCAGGTAATCAGCTACTTCCCCGACGGTCCTAAGCTTGACCATGTTTTGTTCCTTTCTTCGACATCAATACTTGCTGTGGTAAGTTTATGCTCTTATTGGGCTATAATGACCATTATTGTATAGTATAGTCTATCATAGTCTATATTGATGTCAAGATGAATTATCTTAACTTTTGTTACCAATGTACTAGGCTACATAGGGAGCATTACCTAGCCTACTATTTGTGGGGAAAAGTCTAGTAAAGTCTAGTAAAGTCTAGTGCTAATATTAGCAGGTTTAAGCAGTCTGTCAAGGAATTAAGTTCTAGTTAATATGGGGGGCAGACTAATGGTTATTGGGTAAAGTCAGTCTTTACCAGTGGTAAACGTAGGGGGGAAGGGTGGTTTGGCTCTATAGCGGGTTCGTTTGGCCTCAGAGGTTCCTATTGTCCTCAGGTTTAAGAAGTCCAGTTCGTATTCCTCAATCAGTCCCTCGGCGGCAAAGCTGAAGTATTTGTTGCCGCCGATTATGATATGGTCCAGGAACTTAATCTGCATGATGTTGCCGGCAAAGACCAGGCCTCTGGTTACCTCTTTATCATATCGGCTGGGCTCGGGGTCGCCGGAGGGGTGGTTGTGGACAAAAATCAGCGAACTGGCGCTTTGCCTGATGGCCTTTTCCATGACTTCGCGGGGGGAGATGGAGCTGCTGTCTACCGTGCCTTCAAAGAGGTCGGCGGTGTCCATAATCTGGTTCTGGATATTCAAATAGATAACCTTGATTAGCTCTTTCTTGAGGTCCCGCATGGAGTGATAGAGATAGTCAAAAATCTCTTTGGCCGATTTATATACCGGCTTATCCACAATTTGCTGTCTGAGAAACTCGGTGGCTACCTCCCGTACCAGCTTGATGCCGAAGGCGCTGTGAGGGCCAATGCCTTCTACCTGCTGTAGCTCTTGGGGGGAGGCGGAAAGTGCCCCCCTCAGGGTCTTGAATTTCTTGAGGATCTCTTTGGCCGGCTGTTTGCAGTCCTTGCGGGGGGCGCCCAGGGTCAGGAGCAGTTCAATGATTTCATAGTCGTGGAATCCGGCAAGCCCCGACTTGAGGAACTTTTCCCTTAATCTTTTTCTATGTCCTGTTGCTGGGTCTTTCTTCGTCATCAGTCGGCTCCTCGGCTGGCGGTTGCAGGCTGTCTAAAATCTCCTGGGCTTTCTGGCGGTAACCGTAGGCTACCATTATCCGGCAGGGGAGGCTGGAAACGCCCATGAATGATATGGCGTCCTGGGGGTTAATCATGGCCGGGATGCCGTTTTGAATGAGTATATCCTTCCATATCTCGGCGGTTAGCTGGTCGGGGGCGGTGGTTAGCAGCAGCCACTGCTCCTTTTTAGCCATTGGTCTCTACCTTTAGCCCTTCCTCCCCCATAAATTCTACCAGACGCTGGTGGAGTTCGGGACAGTAGTTGGTGTATATATTGGACAGCTTGAGGTTGATTATCTTTTCCCCGTTGATGACGCACAGGTTTACCTCGTCCTCGCCGGGGAAGCGCCGCAGGATGTCAAACAGTTTGTTAAGGTGGGCGGTATCGCTGGCCGCATCGCTGGTCTGGCTGAGGCTTATTACCAGCCGGTGCCTTTGGGGTGGGGGTGTCTCCGGTTCTTTAACTACCGCCGGTTCCTCAGGCGAGAACGGCTCCAGCTCATAGCGGCGCACATTGTCACAGCTTAGCTGTACCTGGTCATCCCTCATCCTTACCTTGCCTTCGACCAGCAGGATATTGCCTTCCTGCCAGAGATCTCTGGTATCGGCGTAGACCTTGGGCCAGACCATTACCTCTAATCTGCCGTCCAGGTCTTCCAGCACGGCGCTGGCAAAGGGACGCCGGTCTCTGGTGAAGGAGTTGTGTACTGAAGCTACCATTCCGGCTACAGGAATGGTCTGTCCTACCAGCTCAGCATCAATATGACCGCAGAGGAAGGCATTTCCCGCGGCTGCTTTGCCGGCAAAGGCGCTAAAGGGGTGTTCGGACAGGTATACCCCCATCAGCTCCCTCTCCCAGCCTAGCTTTTCCTTGGTGGTGATGTCAGCGGGGGGGAGGTTAAGGTTGGGGAGGGGGGCTGAAACCTCCTCACCCCACAGGTCAAACATAGTTGATTGGCCGGTCTCTTTTAGATGCTGTTCCCGCTGGGCTAAAGCCAGGATACGGCCGATATTTTGGAGCAGGGTGCCGCGGTCGCCCAGGCGGTCCAGGGCGCCGGCCTTAATCAGGCTTTCCATCGCCCGCCGGTTCATACTCCGCAGGTCAACACGGCGGCAGAGGTCTTCAATAGACTTGAACTGGTCACCTTTCTGGCGTTCGGCCACCAGCGGCTCTACCGCCCCAACCCCCACGTTTTTAATGGCGTTCAGCCCGAAGCGGATGGCGGGATTGCCCTCCCCGTCGGTTTCTATAGAAAAGCTTACCTGGCTGCGGTTTACGTCCGGGGGCAGCACGTTAATACCCAGGCGGCGGCATTCGGCGACGGCCGTGGCCACCTTCTCCAGCTGGTCGGTATGGGTAACCAGGAAGGCGGTGATATACTCCGCCGGGTAGTTTGCCTTGAGGTAGGCGGTCTGGTAGGCGATAAGGGCGTAGCTGAAGCTGTGCGCCTTGTTGAAGGCGTAGCCGGCGAAGGGTTCGATGAGGGCGAAGACCTCGTCGGTTACATCAGCGGAATAGCCCAGCTTTTTGGCGCCGCTAACGAAGTTGCGCTTCTCCTTTTTCATCACCGCCGCAATCTTCTTGCCCATCGCCTTGCGGAAGATATCGGCCTGACCCAGGCTGTAGCCGGCGAAGGTCTGGACGATGAACAGCACCTGGTCCTGGTAGACAATTACCCCGTAGGTCTCCTCCAGGATGCTGGCCAGCGCCGGGTGGGGATAGCGGATGGGCTCCAGGCCGTGCTTGGCTTTGATAAAGGTGGGGATGTGCTCCATGGGGCCGGGGCGGTAGAGGGCTATCATGGCGGCGATATCGCTGAAGGTGTTGGGCTTGAGTTCCTTGATATAGCGGCGCATGCCGGCTCCCTCCAGTTGGAAGACGCCCATCGTTTCCCCTGAAGACAGCAGGTCAAAGGTCTTGGCATCGTCCATGGGGATTTTATGGAGGTCAATATCAACGCCGCAGTTCTGGCCGATAATCTCCCTGGCCTTGCCCAGGATGGTCAGGTTAGCCAGGCCGAGAAAGTCCATCTTGAGCAGCCCGATGCGGGCGATGTCCTCCATGGTGAACTGGGTCATCACCCCGCCTTCGCCGTTGCCTTTGCTCACCCTTTGCAGGGGGACATAGTTGGTGAGAGACTCTTTGGCGATGACGACACCGGCGGCGTGGGTGCTGGCGTGGCGGGCACTACCCTCCAGCTTACGGGCGGAATCAACCAGGTTGCGGATGATTTTATCATCTTCATAGATAGCGCGCAGTTCGCTGTTTTCCTCCAGGGCTCGCTCCAGGGTTATGCCTGGCCGGAAAGGAACCAGCTTGGCGACACGGTCGACATCACTGTAGGCCATGCCAAGCGCCCGGCCGACATCCCTCAGGGCGGCTCTGGCGCCTAAGGTGCCGAAGGTGATAATCTGGGCGACATGGTCCTGGCCGTATTTCTGCGAGACATAGGCGATGACCTCATCGCGGCGGGCATCCTCAAAGTCCAGGTCTATATCGGGCATCTCCTTGCGCTCTAGATTTAGGAAGCGCTCGAAGACCAGCTTATTCTCCAGGGGGTCGACCTCGGTAATGCCCAGACAGTGCAGGACGATGCTGGCGGCGGCGCTGCCCCTGACCCCGAACAGGATGCCGTGCTCTTTGGAATAGGTGATAATGTCCCAGACCACCAGGAAGTAGTTGGCAAACTGGGTTTGTTTTATTACCTCCAGTTCGTAGTCCAGCCTCTGTTTTATTTCGGAGGTGGTCTGGGGGTAATACCTGGTCAGGTTTTGGTGGCAGAGGTCAGCCAGAAACTGGTCGGCTGTCTTATCTTGAGGTAAGTCTACCTC